>JBBRFR010000402.1:0-3683 GCA_038241485.1 Burkholderiales bacterium | reverse complement strand
ACACGGTCGTGCCTGAAACGCAAAAGGGTTTCGTTGCCCTGTTCGGTGACCAGCAAGCCGTCTTCGAGAGACGGCGCCAGGTGCTGGCGCAGCTCGTCGGCGCTCGAGCCGCTGGCCAGCGCCAGGGTGTCGGGCTGGACTTCGCCGCCCAGGCAGGCCATCACATCCAGCAATGCCTTCGCCGGCCCAGGCAGTTTGGCGACCCGCCGACCCAGCAAGTCCACCACGCTGGATTCGCCGACGTAGCGGCGCAGGGCCAATGCGTCCCACTCCCACGCGCCATGGCGTGCCACCAGCAACTCGTCTTGGCGCAAGGCGTTGATCAGTTCCACCGTGTCGTAGGGGTTGCCCTCCGCGCGGTCGTGCAGCGCCGCGGCAAGCTCGCCCGCCGCTTGCCTTGGCAGGCGCAGCATGTGCCCGATCAGGGTGCTGGCATCTGCCGGCGGCAGGTTGTTCAGCAGCACCTGGGGCGGCGCCATGCCCAGCTCCTTCCAGCGTGTCATGAGGACACTCAGGGCGTGGGCAGCATCAACTTCGTTGCTCCGGTAGGCAACCACCACCAGCAGGCCGGGAATGCGGTCACTGGCCGTCACGATGGCGTCGATGAAACGCAGCGTGATTCTTGGTGCCCACTGCACATCGTCATACACCATGACCACCGGCCGCTCGGGGCAGGCGATGCCGCGCAGCACGTCCAGCGTGGACTGAATCATGCGCGCTTCGGCCTCGCGCGGGTCGTCCACCGTCACGTGCGGGTGCTTGCCCAACAGCAACAAGAACTCCGGCAACAAAGACGGGCCGAAGCCCACGTTGCTGCCCAGCCCCTTGAGAATGCGCTCGCGGTGCTTCGCCAGTTGGTCTTCGGGCTCGGCCAGCAACAAGCGCCCCAAGGCGCGAAGCGCTTCGAGCGAGGCGGCCGGCGCATCTTGTCGGTACTGGTCGAACTTGCCGGACACAAACCACCCGCGGCGGGCGGTGACCATCGGGCGCAGTTCGTTCACCAGCGCGGTCTTGCCCACTCCCGGCGCGCCGCCGACCAGCAAGCAGGAACCCGTGCCCTCGATCGCGCCATGCATGCTCGCCTGCAGCATGCCGATCTCCGCGTCGCGGCCGATCAGCCGCGAGGGCGGCGTCAGCCGCAGCGCAAAGTCTTGCTCGCCCAGCACGAAGGGCGCGCTATCCCCCTTGCGCAGGGCCTCTTGCACGCGGGCCAGGTCGAGTGCCAGACCATGCGCGCTTTGGTAGCGGTGGTCTGGCTCCTTTTCGAGCAGCCGCATGATGAGATCAGAGAAGATCTGCGGGATCTCGGGCTTGACGACGGCCGGCGCCGAGGGCACTTGCACGAGGTGGTCGTGCACCAGCTCCAGCAGGTCATCGCTTGCAAAGGGCTTGCGGCCCGTGGCCAGCTCATAAAGTGTGACGCCCAGCGAGTACAAATCCGCACGAGAATCGACGGCCCGCCCGGTGCGCCCGGTTTGCTCGGGCGACATGTAGGCGAGTGTTCCGGCAATGTGACTCTGGTGCGTGAAACCGGGCCTCTCTTCGGCCGCGCTGCTGGAGATACTGAAGTCGATCAGCGTGGGCTGGTGCAGCGGGCCGCTGACCAGCACGTTGGATGGGTTGATGTCTTTGTGGACCACACCGGCCCGGTGCACGTTGGCCAGAATCTCGGCCAGCGCGCAACCAAAACCCACGACCTCGGGCAGGCTCAACGGCGTGCGTTGGATGAGCTTCGCCAGGGACACACCTCCATCGTCGCGCATCACCAGCGTGTTCGGTTGTGTGTCGGGTTGCGTGTCGGCGTTCGCCAAGGGTTGCACCAGCTTGACGACGCCGTCCACCTGGGCCAGCCGCTCCAGGATGGCCGCCTCATGCCGGCCCCGGCGCAGTGCCTCCGCACCCAAGGCCCGTTTGATGATGACGCCGGCGCCGCTGGGTTCGCATGCGCCGCTCGAGCCCGGGACGAGCCGCCGGGTGATCAGGGTGCGGTCGTTGCGGTAGAGAACTTCGTCGGCTCCCGCCGCACCGTCCGCGGGGAGGCCGCGCAGTACCGAGTCATCAACCAATCCCATTGCGCGTCATCCTTTGCTGCACCGACTCGTCCGGGGGCGGGCCGTGTACACGATCGTGCCTGTCCTCACATATCGGCAGGAAACCGCGCCAGTTGAATGATTTTGGCGAAGTGAGCGTCATCTTCGCACGTTCGTGCCGCACGAGCAGGCCGAAATGCGCCGTGCAGACACCCCAGATTCAACGACCGGAGGCGGGCGTGTCGTGCATCACGGGGGCGTCTGCCCCCGGATCTGATTGACGTGAGCGCATCCCGCTGGCTCGCCCAGCTCACACCTTCGTGAAGACGACACGCGAGGGGTTGGGGCCTGCCAGGTCGGAGGTCATCGACACCATCGTCAAGCTGCCGTTCAACTCCAGCCGATACCGAACGTCGTCCATGCTTTCGATCTGCCCAGCTGCGCCGTAGTAGTCGGTGGTGATGACCACAAGCACGGTGGTCGGTGTCTCGGCTTGAACCACATAACGAGAGCGCTGCTGGCCCGTCACGCTGGTTTTGGTGCTGTCGCTGTAGACGGTGCTCGTGCCCAAACTGCCCGCATCGCCGGCCCGCACCTGGGCCGCAAACGTGACCGGCGCGGAGGTGAATCGCACATATTCTTCGGGATCCGACGACCCGATTGGCATGTAGTTCGCGTCAAAGTACTCCGTCGAGGGCTCGTCGGTGACAACGGAAGAAGCCGCGCCGCACATCAGATTGAAGCTCGACCGGGTCAGTGCCTGGTAGCCATTCACGCTTTCAAATGTGGCGGGGGTCACGGCGCCCACTGCCAAGCTGGCGGTACCAGTGCAAACACCGGACACAACGAAGGTGTCGGTGACGCCGCTGACGATTCGGGCCTGGTAAGCCGCCTGCAACGCAAAGCTCGGGCGGGTGTCGGCGTTGCCGGCATTGCTGTCGTCGCCGCCGCCACAGCCGGTCAAAGCCACCAGCACGAACGCCATCAGAGCCATCGCGGCCCGCAAGGAACACGTTTTCATCGTCAATCTCTCCTTATAAAGTTTTTATATTAACTACGCCGCACAGCACGGCCATGCCAACACAGAGGGATGCGTCGCATTTGCTAACGAGCCGCCTGCGCACCACTCCTAAAATCGCCCGCCGCACCGCTACCCACTCACAGGAGAACTCGATGAAAAAACCTCTGCTCGCACTCTGCACACTTCTGGCCTGCAGCTCCGCCCTGGCCCAGGGCTACGTCGGCGCAAGCCTCGGCCTCACCCAGCAAGACCCCAACTGCGGCGGCTGGTCGAGCTGCGACAAGAGTGACACCGGCCTCAAGATCTACGGCGGCTACAAACTCTCGAAGGAGTGGGCGTTGGAACTCGCCTACACCGACTTCGGCTCGGTGAGCCTGCGCAGCAGCCCCGTCTCCGGCAGCTATTCGGCCACCGCCTTGTCGGCGGGCGGCGCGTTCTTCCTGCCGCTCGCCCCCAAGCTGACCGGCATCGCCCGCTTCGGCCTGGCCTCGGTCGATGCGGACTACTCCGCCTCGGCCGGGCCCTTCGGCAGCTCGGGGTCTGAGAGCAGCATCGAGCCCTACTTCGGCCTCGGCGCCGCCTACACGCTCACGCCCACGCTCAGCCTGACCGGCAGCTTCGACTACATGAAC
>JBBRFR010000401.1:0-3705 GCA_038241485.1 Burkholderiales bacterium | reverse complement strand
AAGACATCGTGCGCGCGCTGAGCCGCCGGGTCGATCTGAAATCGGGCGGTTATCTGGTGATCGACCAGACCGAGGCACTGACCACGGTGGATGTGAACACCGGCGGCTTCGTGGGTGCGCGCAATTTCGACGACACCATTTTTCGCACCAACCTGGAGGCGGCGCAGACGATTGCCCGCCAGCTGCGGCTGCGCAACCTGGGCGGCATCGTCATCGTCGATTTCATCGACATGGTGCGCGAAGACCACAGCGAAGCGGTTCTGGGCGAGTTCCGAAAGCAACTGGCGCGCGACCGGGTCAAGACCATGACCGGCGGCTTCTCCCAGCTCGGCCTGGTGGAGATGACACGCAAGCGCACCCGCGAGTCGCTGGCGCAGATGTTGAGCGAGCCTTGCCGAGCCTGTGCGGGGCGCGGAGTGGTCAAGACCGCACGCAGCCTGTGCTACGACATCCTGCGTGAGATCCTGCGCGAGGCGCGCGCCTTCAACCCGCGCGAGTTCCGCGTGATCGCCTCGCCGCAGGTGGTCGAGCTGTTTCTTGATGAAGAAAGCCAGCACCTGGCCGGCCTGTCGGACTTCATTGGCAAACCGATTTCGCTGCAGGCCGACAACGCAATGACGCAAGAGCAGTACGACATCGTGTTGCTCTGACGCTCCCCCTGCGCCGCTTCGCGTCTTTCCCCAGGGGACCACGCCAGTTTCCCGGCAAAGCCGGTTCCACGGCGTGCGCTGGGTGGAACCCGCGCTCCGATCAGGCTTCGGGTGACAAACCTTGCGAATGCAGCCTGGCATAAAGCCCGTCGGCAGCGATCAATTCG
The DNA here is from genome assembly GCA_038241485.1 of Burkholderiales bacterium. GTDB lineage: Bacteria > Pseudomonadota > Gammaproteobacteria > Burkholderiales > Burkholderiaceae_C > Rhizobacter. The sequence goes on along the minus strand of JBBRFR010000401.1, from coordinate 2,888 downwards.
CGGTGACTGCCTTGCTCGGCGATGCGACCCTCGGCCAGCACCACGACGCGGTCGGCGTGTTCGATGGTGGACAGGCGGTGTGCGATCACCAGGGTGGTGCGGCCTTTCATGAGTCGCCCCAGCGCGTCCTGCACCAGACGTTCCGATTCGTTGTCCAGCGCCGAGGTGGCTTCGTCGAGGATGAGGACCGGCGCGTCTTTGTAAATTGCGCGGGCAATCGCCAGCCGCTGGCGCTGGCCGCCAGACAGCTCGGTGGCGTTGTGGCCCACGGTGGTGTGAATGCCCTGCGGCAGGCGCGCCACCAGTTCGCCCAAATTCGCCGAGACCAGCGCAGCGCTCACCCGCGCCTCGTCGATCGCGCCATTGGCGGCGCCCAACGCCACGTTGGCGGCCAGGCTGTCGTTGAGCATCACCACGTCCTGGCTGACCATGGCGAACTGGCGCCGCAAGTTGACCAAATTCCATTCGGGCAAGGTCACGCCGTCAAGTTTCACAGCCCCACTCTCTCCTTCGACGAACCGAGGCAGCAGGTTGACCAGCGTGGTCTTGCCCGAGCCCGACGGGCCGACAAACGCCAGTACCTCGCCCGGATGTACGCAGAGGCTCACCCCGCGCAGAGCGGCACGGTTGTCATCACGGTGCTGGGTGGCATCTTCGCTGGCGCGCGCGGGGTAGCGCACCCACACAGCGTCAAATTCAATCGCGCCCTTCGCGCGCTGGCTCTGGTGCGTGCCACCGGTTTGGTCGGGCGTGCCCTCGATCAAGGCCAGGCCCCGCTCCAGCGCCGTCAGGCCGCGGGTGATCGGGCCAGCGATCTCGGCCAATTGGCGGATCGGTGTGATGAGCATCAACATTGCCGTGACGAACGCCACGAAGTTGCCCACCGTCACGCCGCTGCTGTTGCTTTGCCACAGAGCGGTGGTGATGACCGCCGAGAGTGCGGTTGCAGCCAAAATTTGGGTCAGCGGTGTCATGGCGGCCTGCGCCACGGTGGACTTTAGGGTCAGCCTGCGCAGCTGCAAGCTCAGGCCATCAAACCTCTGCGCTTGCCGGGCTTGCGCGCCGTGCAGTCTCACCATGCGGTGGGCCAGCGCGTTTTCTTCCACCACATAGGCGAGTTCGTCGGTGGCGTGTTGGCTGCTTTTGGTGAGCTTGTACAGGCGGCGCGAGAGCACCCGCATCACCAGCACCAAGGGGGGAAACAGCATCAGCACGATCAGCGTGAGTTTCCAGTTCAGAAACAGCAAGTAGCCCAGCAGCGCCAGCACGGTAAGGCCGCCTTTGGCGAGCGTAAGAAAAGCGCTCACCAGCATGCTGGAGCCGGTCTGCACCTCGTAGACCAAGGTGTTGGAGAGCTTGCTGGCGCTTTGCTGCGCGAACAGCGAGAGCTCGGCTTCACCGAGCTTGGCCATCATCGCCCGGCGCAGGTTCAAGATGCCTTGGCTGGCGGTGTGGGCCAGCGCGTACTGAGCCACAAACACAGCAACCCCGCGCAAGCCGAACAGCCCGATCAAGGCCACCGGCACCAACCACAACGCGATCGCGCCCTCGGTGAAGCCGCGGTCGAGCAGGGTTTTGAGCAGCGCTGGAATCATCGGCTCGGTGAGTGCACCAGCCAGCGTGGCCACCAGCGCCAGGGCAATACCACCACGTGCCGACCTGAAGTAGGGCCACAGGCGCTTGAGGCGTTGGCGCACCGAATCGACGGGCAAAGAGCTGGGGACGTTGTCGGTGGTCAAGAGAAACGGTCCAAGGTTGGATGTTCGCGGAACATTCTTGTGCCAAGCGGATCAGCATCAGGCTTGTGCGCTTGGCTCAAGCGCTGTCGCAACGGGCACCAAGGCGCGGCTTTCACATCTTGTCACGGAGAGCAAAACCCACTCCGTTATTATCAATGGCTGAGGTTGCATGCCTTCCAAACGCATGGTCTCGCTCACTTTACGAACAAAAAAGGACGATCGATTTGACCCGTTTTGACGCCAAGGCTCAGACCCAACGCCGCCAGCTGCTGGGCGCTGCAGTCGCATCGATCCCGCTGATGGTTTGGCCCGCACGTGATGCGCTCGCACAGTTCCGTGTGGAGGTCTCAGGTGTTGGTCTGACCCAGTTTCCGTTCTCGGTGGCTGGTTTCCGTGGCAACGACGCCGCCAGCGAAGACATTGCCGCCATCGTTCGCGCCGACCTGGAGCGCAGCGGCCAATTTCGCTTCGTTCCAGCGGCAGCAGGCGGGCTCGACGAAACCTCCCGCCCCGATCTCACCCCCTGGCGCGACAAAGGTGCCGACTCCCTGGTCACTGGGAGCGTGAGCCGCTTGGCCGATGGCCGTTTTGATGTGCGTTTTCGCCTTTGGGACGTGGTGCGCGGGCAAGACTTGGGTGGTCTGAGCTACCCAGTGAGCGCGCAGACGCTGCGCCTAGCGGCCCACCGCATTGCCGATTACGTGTTCGAGAAGCTCACTGGCGACAAGGGTGTGTTTTCCACCCGCATCGCTTACGTCACCAAAGCGGGCACCCGTTACACCTTGTGGGTGGCCGACGCCGACGGCGAGGGTGCTCGCTCGGCGCTCAGCAGCCCCGAGCCCATCATTTCGCCCAACTGGGCGCCCGATGGGGCGCAGCTCGCCTACGTGTCGTTTGAGGCGCGCAAGCCGGTGATCTATGCGCACGATGTGGCCAGCGGCAAGCGCCGTCTGCTGGCCAACTTCAAAGGTTCCAACAGCGCGCCGGCCTGGTCGCCCGACGGGCGCCAGCTGGTGGCCACGCTTTCGCTCTCGGGCAATGCGCAGATTTACTTGGTGGGTGCCGACGCTGCAGACCCCAAGCGCCTCACGCAGACCTCCAGCATCGACACCGAGCCGGTGTTCAGCGCCGATGGCAAGAGTATTTATT
>JBBRFR010000400.1:0-3707 GCA_038241485.1 Burkholderiales bacterium | reverse complement strand
CGTGCCTTTCTTGCCCAGAAGCGCGAGGAGGGCTTCAATGCCCAGGAAGCCTACGAGCCGGTGTTACTGGGTTCGGCGGGCACCCTCACGCACAACCGCGCCTGGGCTGATGATGCCGACGATGTGGCCATTGTCTATGCCGACAACCTGTCCGACCTCGACGTGGCCGCTTTCATGGCCACGCACTGCGCCCACGGCCAGCCGATGACCATGCTGCTGTTTCACGCACCCAACCCGCGTGCCTGCGGCATTGCCGAGCTTGACGCCAGCGGCCGGGTGATCGACTTCGTCGAGAAGCCCACTGAGCCGCGCTCCGACCTGGCCAACGCCGGCGTGTACGCGGTCACGGCCGACGCCTGGCGCGAAATGGCCGCCCTGCAGGCCTTCGACCTGGGTTTTCACGAGCTGCCGAAGTTCATCGGCCGCATGCACGGCCATGTGCACGGTGGCTACCACCGCGACATTGGCAATCTTGAGGCCCTGGAAGGCGCGCGTCTTGCTGCGCCCCAGGTCTTTGCCCACCGATTCAACTGACTGAAGGGATACGAACCATGAAAGTGCTCGTCACTGGCGGAGCGGGGTATGTTGGCAGCGCCTGCCTGCGCAAGCTGCTCGCCGAAGGCCATGATGCCATTGCCTTCGACAACCTCTCCGAAGGGTATGAGGCCGCTGTGCCCACCGGCAAGCTGGTCAAAGGCGACATTGCCGACACGGCCGCGCTTGCAAAGGTGATGAAGGAGCATGGCAGCGAGGCGGTGATGCACTTCGCCGCCGCCACCTACGTGGGTGAGTCGGTCACCAACCCCGATCACCACTACAACAACAACATCGCCGGCACGCTGAGCCTGCTGCGCGCGATGCGCCAGTCGGGCATCCAGCGCATGCTCTTCTCCAGCACCTGTGCGACCTATGGCGACAACCCGGTCGTGCCGATGAACGAAACCGCGGCGCAGATCCCCTGCAGCCCGTACGCACGCACCAAACTCGCGGTCGAGTGGATGATCCGCGACTTCGCGCATGCGTATGGCCTGGGTTTCACCATCCTGCGTTACTTCAACGCATCAGGCGCCGACCGCGACGGCGAGTTCGGCGAGGCCCATGACCCGGAGACGCACCTGATCCCACTGCTGCTGCAAGTGGCGCTGGGTCAGCGTGAGAAGCTGATGCTCTACGGCGACGACTACCCCACGCCCGATGGCACCTGCATCCGCGACTACGTGCACACCGATGACCTGGCACAGGCACACATGCTCGCCATCACGGCGACCACGCCGACGACGGCCGAGGTGTTCAACATCGGCACGGGCAACGGTCAATCGGTGAAGGAAGTGCACCGCGCCTGCGAAGAAGTGACCAGCCGCAAGATCCCGCTGGAAATCACCGCCCGCCGCCCCGGCGACGCGCCGGCTCTGGTGGCTGACCCGACTAAGCTCAAGACGCAGTTGGGCTGGAAGCCCGAGTTCTACGACATCAAGCGCACAGTGGAGACCGCTTGGGCCTGGCACCAGAAGTACCCGAAGGGTTACGCCGACAAGGCGGCGGCCAATCGCTGAACTGGTTTACGCGGCCACCTGCTGCGGCAGGTGCGCATCTACCTCGGCGTGTGATCTCACGATGGCATGCGCCGACGTCACCCCAGGCGCTTGGTGGCCGGGCGGCACGAAGAGCAAGGTGCGCCCGACCCCCGCACGGCCGCCGGCTAGGATATCGGTTTCCATGTCGCCCAGCAGCACCGATGCTGCCAGATCCACATCAAACTCCTTGGCCGCCTGCAGGATCATTCCCGGGTTGGGTTTGCGAAACGGCGACTCCTGCTTGTAGACGCCCACGCCGTGTTCGGCGTGGTAGGGGCAGAAGTACACCTTGTCGATGGGGGAACCACGCGCCGCGAACTCAGCGCTCATCCAATCGGTGAGCGTGTGGAAATCGGCCTCGGTGTACTTGCCGCGGGCGATGCCGGCCTGGTTGGTGACCACGAAGACAAAATAGCCCCGCTCGCGTGCCGTGCGCACGAGGTCGAAGATGCCGTCGACGAAGTCGAAGTCTTCGCGGCGGTGCACGTAGGCGTGATCGATGTTGATCACGCCATCGCGGTCGAGAAACAGCGCGGGGCGCAGCATCGTGGCGGCGCCTGCCTTACTCGTGGTAGTCGTAGGCCTGGAAGCCGGCCAGTTTGACCATGCTGTCGCGGCGTGCGGCGTTGTAGTCGCTCTCGACCATCTCACTCACCAGCTCTTGCAGCGTGGTCTTGGGTGACCAGCCCAGCTTCTGCTTGGCCTTGCTCGGGTCGCCCAGCAGGGTTTCGACTTCGGTGGGGCGGAAGTAGCGCGGGTCGACTCGCACGATCACGTCGCCGACCTTGCACTTGGCCTTGTTGCCTTCAACCTTTGTAACGGTACCGACCTCGTTCACTCCTTCGCCGCTGAAGGTCACGGTGATACCGAGTTCCTTGCCCGCGAACTCGACAAACTGGCGCACGCTGTATTGCACGCCTGTGGCGATGACGAAGTCGTCGGGTGTGTCTTGCTGCAGCATCAGCCACTGCATCTCGACGTAATCACGTGCGTGGCCCCAGTCGCGCAGGGCGCTCATGTTGCCAAGGTACAGGCAGTCTTGCAGGCCGAGCGCGATGCGGGCCACGGCGCGGGTGATCTTGCGCGTGACGAAGGTTTCGCCGCGCAGCGGGCTCTCGTGGTTGAACAAAATGCCGTTGCAGGCATACAGGCCGTAGGCCTCGCGGTAGTTGACGGTGATCCAGTACGCGTACATCTTGGCCACGGCGTAGGGGCTGCGTGGGTAGAAGGGCGTGGTCTCCTTTTGGGGAGTCTCTTGCACCAGGCCATAGAGCTCGGAGGTGCTGGCCTGGTAGAAGCGGGTCTTCTTTTCAAGGCCCAGGATGCGGATGGCCTCCAGGATGCGCAGCGTGCCGATGCCGTCGGCATTGGCCGTGTACTCGGGCGTCTCGAAGCTCACCGCCACGTGGCTCATGGCCGCGAGGTTGTAGATCTCGTCGGGCTGCACCTGCTGGATGATGCGGATCAGGTTGGTGCTGTCGGTCAGGTCGCCGTAGTGCAGGATGAAATTCTTGTTGTCGACGTGCGGATCTTGGTACAGGTGGTCGATGCGGTCGGTGTTGAAGAGGCTGGAGCGGCGCTTCACGCCATGCACCTCGTAGCCCTTCTTGAGCAAGAACTCGGCGAGGTAGGCGCCATCTTGGCCGGTCACGCCGGTGATCAGTGCTACTTTTTTGCTGGGCATGGTTCGTCTCGGTTTGAATCAGATCGGGGTGTGACGCGGCTTCAGCGGAAAGGCGCGGTGTCGTAGGTCAGGCGCAGCCCCTCTTGCAGGCTGGTACGGGCGTGCCAGCCGAGGCTGGCCAGTCGGCTCACGTCCATCAGCTTGCGGGGCGTGCCGTCGGGTTTGCTGCTGTCGAAGACGATGCGGCCTTTGAAGCCGACCACCTCCATCACCGACTCGGCCAGCTCGCGGATGGTCACGTCGATGCCGGTGCCGATGTTGACCAGCGGGCCGCTGTAGTCACGCTCGGCCAGGTGGACGCAGGCGTCGGCCAGGTCGTCGACGTAGAGGAACTCGCGGCGCGCCTTTCCGGTACCCCACATCACGATGTTCTCGCGACCGGCCAGTTTGGCTTCGTGGAATTTCCGGATAAGCGCCGGCAGCACGTGTGAATTCTCGGGGTGATAATT
>JBBRFR010000399.1:0-3710 GCA_038241485.1 Burkholderiales bacterium | reverse complement strand
GTTTGGGTCAGGTACTCATCTGCCTTGGAGGGCTCGGCCGCACCCGACGGGTGGTTGTGCGCGAGCAGCACCGCCGCGGCGCCCAGCTCCAGGGCACGCTTGAGCACTTCACGCGGGTAGACGCTGGTCTGGGTGAGGCTGCCGCGAAACATCTCCTCGGCGCGGATCAGCCGGTTCTGTGCATCGAGAAACAGCACCACAAACACCTCGTAGCCGCGTGAGCCGATCTGCAGCCGCAGGTACTCCTTCACCCGCGTGGGAGAGTCGAACACGGGCCGCTGCATCAGCTCTTGCGCGAGTGAGCGGCGCGCCAGCTCCAGCACCGCGCTCATTTCGGCGCGTTTGGCAGGCCCCAGGCCCTTGATGCGCTTGAGGTCGTCGGGCTCGGCCTGCAGCAGGCCGCTCAGCCCACCCAGCTCGGTGAGCATTTGCTGGGCGAGCGTCAGCACCGAGGTGCCTTTGAAGCCGGTGCGCAGCAGCAGGGCAATCAACTCGGCGTCGGCCAGCGCGGCGGGGCCGCGCTGGAGCAGCTTTTCGCGCGGGCGGGCATCGGGGGGAAGGTCTTTGAGCACCATGGCAGGGCGGGCACCTAAAATTCGAGCCAGTCTATCGAAGGAAATTCATTGAACCACGCAGTCAAACACGTGCAGCACGGCTCGTTCCTGACCTTGCATTACCGGCTGAGCGGCCCCGATGGGGCCGACATCATCAATACCTTTGCTGACAAGCCGGCCACGCTGTCGCTCGGCTCGGGCGAGTTGGCGCCGGCCATGGAGGCGCGGTTGATGGGCTTGGCCGAAGGCACCCGCACCACTTTCGAACTGGCCGCGGGTGAGGCCTTCGGTGAGCGCAACCCCGACATGCTGCAGCGCGTGAAAGTCAGCCTGCTGCACCAGCTGGGCGACCCCGACGAGAAGTACGGCCTCGGCGACGTGGTGCAGTTCCCCACGCCCGATGGGCAGGGCGCTTATGCCGGCGTGGTGCGTGAGGTGGGCAGCGACTGGTTGTTGTTTGACTTCAACCACCCGCTCGCCGGCCAGCCGGTGAGCTTTGAAGTGCATGTGATTGGGGTGCTGTGATGAGTGGTCTTGATGAAGTGCTGCTGGCCGAGCCGCGAGGCTTTTGCGCCGGGGTTGACCGGGCGATCGAGATTGTCGAGCGTGCGCTCACGAAGTTCGGCGCACCGATCTACGTGCGCCACGAGATCGTGCACAACACCTATGTGGTCAACGACCTCAAGGCCAAGGGCGCGATCTTCATCGAAGACCTGGCCGACGTGCCGCCCGGCGCCACGCTGGTGTTCAGCGCGCACGGGGTGTCGCAGGCGGTGCGCCAAGAGGCCGACGCGCGCGGCTTCAGCGTGTTCGACGCCACCTGCCCGCTGGTGACCAAGGTACACGTCGAAGTGGCCAAGCTGCACAAAGAGGGCTACGACTTCATCATGATCGGCCACAAGGGGCACCCCGAAGTCGAAGGCACCATGGGCCAGCTGACCGAAGGCATCTACTTGGTGGAAGACGTGGCCGACGTGGCGCGTGTGCAGGTCGCACAGGCCGACAAGCTGGCGGTGGTGACGCAGACCACCCTCTCGGTGGATGACGCGGCCGAAATCTTGGCCGCGGTGAAGCAGCGCTTTCCGAGCGTGCGCGAGCCCAAGCAACAAGACATCTGCTACGCCACACAAAACCGGCAAGACGCCGTCAAGGTGTTGGCGCCGCAGGTCGATGTGCTGATCGTGGTCGGCAGCCCTACCAGCTCCAATAGCAACCGCCTGCGCGAGCTGGGTGAGCGCTTGGGAGCCCAGGCCCACATGGTCGACCGGCCCGATGACCTCAAGGCCGAGTGGTTCGAAGGCAAGCGCCGCGTGGGCCTCACCGCGGGTGCCTCGGCGCCCGATATCCTGGTGCAACAAGTCATCACGCAGCTCAAGGCGCTGGGCGCGGTGTCGGTGCGTACCTTGCCGGGGGTCGAAGAGACGGTGCACTTCCCGCTGCCCAAGGGCCTGAAGCAGTGACCCGAGAGAGCGGCTTCTACAATCCCTGACCATGCTTGATATCACCCTCCTGCGCAAAGATCTGGCGAGCGTTATCGCCACTCTGGAAAAGCGCAAAACACCTCAACTCTTTCTTGACGTTGCGCGCTTCCAGTCGCTGGAATCCGAGCGCAAGACGCTGCAGACCCGCACCGAGGAGCTGCAGGCCAAGCGCAACAGCTTGTCGAAGCAAATCGGCCAGCTCAAGGCCAAGGGTGAAGACACCGCTGGCGTGATGACCGAGGTGGGCGGCTTGGCCGACGAGCTCAAGGCTTCGGCCGAGCGGCTGGACGCCATTCAGGCCGAGCTGTCGCAGATGCTGATGAGCGTGCCCAACCTGCCCCACGCGAGCGTGCCGGTGGGGGCTGACGAAAACGCGAATGTCGAGCTGCACCGCTGGAGTCCTGACGAAAAGGGCCCGCGCGTGTTCGATTTCCCCGTCAAAGACCACGTCGACCTGGGTGCCCCGCTGGGCCTCGACTTCGACACCGGCGCCAAGCTCTCGGGCTCGCGCTTCAGCTTCTTGCGCGGGCCGGTGGCGCGGCTGCACCGCGCTCTTGCCCAGTTCATGCTGGACATGCAAACACAAGAGCACGGCTACACCGAGTGCTACACGCCTTACATCGTCAACCGCGAGGTGCTCGAAGGCACGGGCCAGCTGCCCAAGTTCGAGGAAGACATGTTCTGGGTCAGCCGCGGTGGGGATGAAACGCAGGGCGTGCAGTACCTGATCTCCACCTCAGAAATTTCGCTGACCAACAGCGTGCGCGACAGCGTGCTCGCGGCCGACCAGCTTCCCATCAAGCTCACCGCCCACAGCCCGTGCTTTCGCAGCGAGGCCGGCAGTGCAGGGCGCGACACGCGCGGCATGATCCGCCAGCACCAGTTCGACAAGGTCGAGATGGTGCAGATCGTGCACCCCGACACCAGCTACGCAGCGCTCGAAGAAATGCGCGACCACGCCGAAGCTGTTTTGCAAAAGCTCGGCCTGCCTTACCGCGTGGTCACCTTGTGCAGTGGCGACATGGGTTTTAGCTCGACCAAAACCTACGACCTTGAGGTGTGGTTGCCGGCGCAGAACACCTACCGCGAGATCAGCTCGGTGTCGAACTGCGAAGCCTTCCAGGCGCGGCGCATGCAGACGCGCTTGAAAAACGCACAAGGAAAAAACGAACTGGTGCATACGCTGAACGGCTCGGGCCTGGCTGTCGGCCGTACTTTGGTGGCCGTGCTCGAAAACTATCAGAACGCCGATGGCTCGATCACCGTGCCCGAGGCGCTGCGCCCTTATCTCGGTGGCCGGCCGGTGTTGAAAGCCTGAGCTAGAATCGTCGGCTCGGCACAGACCCGCCGACGCCCCAATGAATACCGGAGAGGTGGCAGAGTGGTCGAATGTACCTGACTCGAAATCAGGCGAACCGCAAGGTTCCGAGGGTTCGAATCCCTCCCTCTCCTCCAGTAAAAAAGCCCGCCCCGTGCGGGCTTTTTTACGGGCTGAGCTACCCGAGCCGGGCGCAGTTGCGCCGGTCGGCCTTGGCGCGGTAGAGCGCTTCATTGGCCCGCTGCAGCCGCGCCTCGGGGCTTTCGCCCGGCTGGTAGCACGCCACGCCGCAAGAGAAGGTCATGCCGAAGCCAGGGGCGACCTCGCTCCAGTCGGCATCAAGCAACGCCTCGCGCA
>JBBRFR010000398.1:0-3739 GCA_038241485.1 Burkholderiales bacterium | reverse complement strand
CTCAGCCCGCGGCTGTGTTCGCTTCGGCGCTGAAGTAGTAGGTGATGCGTTTGCGCGGCGAGAGATAGTCGAACGCCGCCTGGGGCAGCAGCTGCGGGCGCATGGTGCGGGTCACGGTCACGTCGGGTTCGTCTTCCAGGTCCACGATGATGGCCTGTTTTTTCGGTACGGCCGCGTCGTACACCAGCACCGTGGGCTTGAGCGGGCGGCTGCTGTTGACCGACACCACCATGCCCAGCGCGCCGTTCGACAACACCACCACCGTGCCCGGTGGGTACACACCCATGCAGCGCACAAAGGTGGTCAAGGCCGTGGCGTCGAAGTGCGTGCGCTGCTGGCCGAACATGGTGGACAGCGCCTCGTGCGGCGTGAGCGCCTTCGCCTGGTCGATCGGGTTGCAGAGGTTGTCGTACACATTCACCACCGAAACGATCTTCGGCAACAGCGAGATACCCGCCAGCTGCAGCTTCTTCGGGTAGCCGGTGCCATCGGCGCGCTCGTGGTGCTGGGCGATCACCACCCTCGCCTCTGGCGGCAGGCCCAGCTTGTGCGCGAGGTCGAGGCCGATGCCCACATGGGTTTGCAATAGGTTCAGCTCGGTGCGTGTCAGCGCCTCGGTTTTGTGGAGCACACGGTCGGGGATATCGACCTTGCCCACGTCGTGGAAGAACGCCCCCAGCCCGAGCAGGCGTATCGCCTGCGAAGGCGCCTTCATCTCGCGCGCCAGCATCATCGACAGCAGGGCGACGTTGAGCGAGTGGAAGTACACCTCGTCGTTGCCGATCTTGTCGGCCATCAGGTGCATGGTGATGTCGCTGTCCACCAGCATCGAGTCGGCGATCTCGTCGATCAGGGCCACGGCCTGGGTGCGGGTGTCGTCGGGCCGCGAGAACAGGTTCTGCGTCAGGCCCTTGACGCGGCGAGCGGTCGACAGCAGTTCGCGCTCGCAGTTGACCAGCTTGGCGCGTTGCGTTTCGACGCGGGCCAGCCGGTCGCGCTTGGCCTGGGTGGCGGCGTCGAGTTCCGGGGCGGGGGGCGGCGGTGTGTGGCCGGCTTCGGCGGGCGCCAGCGGCTGGCTGTCGCTCTTGGCCGGCGAGTAGCGCACCGATTGCAGTCCCAGCGACTGGATGGTCGAGATCTGCTCGAGGCTCTTGATCTTGAAGCTGGAGAAGGTGAACGGGTGCTCGACCCATGACAGATCGAGGTGCACATGCATGCCGATGCACAGCTGCGAAACGGCGACCTGATTGTCTTTCTCTGCGCTTGGATTTTTGCTCACGGGGCACCTTGGCTGGAGCCGCCTGCCCACAAGCGCCATGCGCCCGCGTTGGTCGGAATCGGCCTTGTTATCGGCCCGCCACGCGCTGACTTGAGGCCACGCCGATCGCCCGAACGGCGCGGTGAGACTTTGTGTACAGGCTCAGCCTCTCAGGCGCTCAGCACCCTGTGTGGTTTCATGCCGGCGTCCAGCAGCTTGCCCTTGCGTGCCCGCTTGCCGGCATACACCGCAAGCGATGCGCCCTTGAGTTCTTCTTCCTTGGCCTTGCCGCCACGCCCGGTGCCATGCAGCTTGATCGCGTTGGCGCAGGTGGCCACCGACACCAGCGGGTCTTTCGCGTCCACATCCATCAGCGTCAGGCCGCGCCCGCCCTTGGGCTGCAGCTTCAGCTCGTCGAGCTTGAACACCAACAGGCGCCCGCTCATGGACAGGCAGGCCACCTGGCTGTGGCTGGCGCCAATGGGCACCGGCGGCAAGACCTTGTCGCTGGCTTCCAGCGTGAGGAAGCTCTTGCCGCCCTTTTGCCGGCTGATCATGTCGCCCACTTGGGCCAGCAGGCCAAAACCGCCGGTGTTGGCCAGCAGCAAAGGCGTGGCCGCGGCAGCGGCGAAGTAGTGCAAGGGCTGCGTGCCGGTCTCCAGCTCGACCAGCGTGGTGATCGGTTGCCCGTCGCCGCGCCCACCCGGCAATTGCGCCAGTGTGGTCGAGTACACACGCCCATTGCTGCCGAACACGAGCAGCACATCAACCGAGCGGCAAGGGAACACGCCGTACAAACCATCACCCGCCTTGAAGGCCAGCGTTGCCGCATCAATCTCGTGGCCCTTCAAGGCACGCACCCAGCCCTTCAAGCTCACCACCACCGTCACCGGCTCATCGATCACCTTGATCTCGGCCACGGCCTTCTTCTCGGCCTGGATCAGCGTGCGGCGGTCGTCGCCATGCTGCTTGGCATCGGCTTCGATCTCTTTGATCACCGTGCGCTTGAGCGACGCGGGGCTGTTGAGAATGTCTTCGAGCTTGGCCTGGTCGACGCGCAACTCTTTCAGGTCTTGCTCAATCTTGATGCCTTCGAGCCGCGCCAACTGGCGCAAACGGATGTCAAGAATGTCTTCGGCCTGAATGGTGCTCAGCTTGAAGCGGTCGATCAGCGCCTGCTTCGGTTCGTCTGAGTGCCGGATGATGCGAATCACTTCGTCGATGTTGAGCAGCACCAGCTGCCGGCCCTCGAGGATGTGGATGCGCGCCAGCACCTTGTCGAGCCGGTGCTGCGAGCGGCGCTGCACCGTCTCGGCGCGGAAGGCCACCCACTCGGTGAGCATCTGACGCAGGCTCTTCTGCGTGGGCCGGCCATCTGCGCCGATCATCGTGAGATTGATCGGCGCCGAGCTTTCCAGGCTGGTGTGGGCGAGCAGCGTGGTGATGAGCTCCTGCTGCAGGGTGCGGCTGGTCTTGGGCTCGAACACCAGGCGCACGGCGGCGTCTTTGCTCGACTCGTCGCGCACGGCGTCGAGCACGCCCAGCACGGTGGTCTTCAACTGCACCTGATCGGCACTCAGCGCTTTTTTGCCGGCCTTGACCTTCGGGTTGGTGAGTTCTTCGATCTCCTCCAGCACACGCTGCGAACTCGCGCCCGGCGGCAACTCGGTGACCACCAATTGCCATTGGCCCCGCGCGAGTTCTTCGATCTTCCAGCGCGCCCGCACCTTCAAGCTGCCGCGGCCCGTGGCATAGGCCGCGCGAATGTCTTCGGCGCTGCTGATGATCTGGCCACCTCCCGCGTAGTCGGGGCCGGGAATCAGCGCCGCGAACTCATCGTCGGTCAGTCGGTCGTTGCGGATCAGGGCGACCGCAGCGGCGGCCACTTCGCGCAAGTTGTGCGAGGGCACCTCGGTCGCCAGACCCACGGCAATGCCACTGGCGCCATTGAGCAGTACGAAGGGCAGGCGCGCCGGCAAGAGCTTCGGCTCTTCGGTCGAGCCGTCGTAGTTCGGGGTGAAGTCAACGGTGCCTTCGTCCAGCTCGTCAAGCAGCAGCCGCGAGATGGGGGCGAGGCGCGCTTCGGTGTAGCGCATCGCCGCCGCACCGTCGCCGTCGCGCGAGCCGAAGTTGCCCTGGCCGTCGATCAGCGGGTAGCGCTGCGAAAAATCTTGCGCCATGCGCACCAGCGCGTCGTAGACCGACTGGTCGCCGTGGGGGTGGAAACGGCCCAGCACGTCACCCACCATGCGCGCGCTCTTCATCGGCTTGGCGCCGGAAGCGCCGGTGAAGCTCAGGCCCAGCCGCTCCATCGCAAACAAGATGCGCCGTTGCACCGGTTTCTGGCCGTCGCACACGTTGGGCAAGGCGCGGCCCTTCACCACGCTCAGCGCGTATTCCAGGTAGGCGCGCTCGGCGTAGTCGGCCAGCGGCAAGGTGTCGGCTTCGTCGGGCAGTGGGGGCGTGAACAGGTCGGACATC
>JBBRFR010000397.1:0-3744 GCA_038241485.1 Burkholderiales bacterium | reverse complement strand
TTGCTGGTGGTGCCCACCGCCCGCCAGCGCGTCAACGCCACGCTCAACACCGCCCTCACCGGCCTGCTGAGCGAACACCCGCGCATCACCGGCGGCAGCCTGGCCATCAACCTCAACGACTTCTGGCGCCGCTACCTACATCACAGCAGTCACGACGTGGCGGGCTTCAACCGGCTACAAGCGCTGCGCCACGAGTTGATCGCACTAGAAAAGGCTCGCTTGCGCCTGGGCCAATTCCAGGCCAAGCCCTTGTCGAGCTTTGTGCGCAACCGGTTGATCGACGAGGTCTACCTGCCCATGGTGGGCGACAACCTGGCCAAGCAGCTGGGCGCCGCCGGCGACCAGGTGCGCACCGACCGCATGGGCCTGCTGTTGCTCATCTCACCGCCCGGTTACGGCAAAACCACGCTGATGGAGTACGTGGCCGACCGCCTGGGCCTGATCTTCGTGCGCATCAACTGCCCGGCGCTGGGCCACGAGGTCACTGCCATCGACCCCGCCGCCGCGCCCAACAGCGCTGCGAGGCAAGAGCTGGAAAAGCTCAACCTGGGTCTCGCGATGGGCAACAACGTGATGCTGTATCTCGACGACATCCAGCACACCAACCCCGAGTTCTTGCAGAAGTTCATTGCGCTTGCCGACGGCACGCGCCGCATCGAAGGTGTGATCAACGGCGAGACGCACAGCCACGACCTGCGCGGCAAACGCTTCGCGCTTGTGATGGCCGGTAACCCCTACACCGAGTCGGGCGATGTGTTCAAGATCCCCGACATGCTGGCCAACCGCGCCGACATCCACAACCTGGGCGACGTGCTCTCCGGCCGCGAGGCACTGTTCTCGCTGTCGTACATCGAAAACTGCCTCACGGCCAGCCCCGTGCTGCAGCCACTCGCCTCGCGCGACCCGAAAGACGTGCAGCTGCTCGCGCAGATGGCGGAGGGCGGCGAGGTCGCGGCCAGCAGCTTCTCGCACGGCTACAGCGCGGTCGAGCTGGAAGAACTGACCGCGCTGATGCGCCGGCTGTTCCGCGCACGCGACCTGTTGCTGAAGGTGAACCTCGCCTACATCGAGTCCGCCGCACAACACGACGCTTACCGCACCGAGCCGGCGTTCAAGCTGCAAGGCAGCTACCGCAACATGACCAAGCTCGCCGCCAAGATCACGCCGCTGATGCGCGAAGACGAGCTCGATGCCCTGCTGCGCGACCACTACCGCGGCGAAGCACAAACACTCACCACCGGCGCCGAAGAAAACCTGCTGAAACTGGCCCACTTGCTGGGCAGCCCGAGCGACACCGAGCGCCAGCGCTTTCGCGACATCTGCGACGAGTACGTGCGCCGCCGCAAGCTGGGAGGCGACGACGCCGATGGCAGCACCCGCATCGCCAGCACCCTGCTCGACGTGGCGCGCGCGGTCGAGACACTCAAGCCCGAGAAGCCCAACGACGAAGGCCGGCGCATGGCCGAAGCGTTGCTGGAGTTGTCGGTCACCTACCGCAAGATCATGCTGCCGCTGATCAGCGCCACCGAACACCGGCTCAAGCTCGACAGCTCGATCCGCGACGAAGTGGAGCGGGTGGGCCGTGCGCTCGAAGATGTGAAGCGTGGCAAGAAGCCCGAACCCGAACCCAAGCCCAAGACCTGAAACCATGGACGAGCTGCTGCGAGAGATCGAACAAAGCATCGCCGACGAGCGCCTGAGCGACGAAGAAAGGCGCTCGCTGACGCAGGCCCTGCGTGAGGCCTCGCCACCCGAAGACGGCCTGCGCCAACTGCGCAACCGTGCCTTCGAGCTGGTGCGCGAGCGCAGCGCCGACCCCGATCAGATCGGCTTGCTCAAGTGGCTGGAGGGTGTGATGCGTGCGCTCGACGTCGGCCGCCTGCCCGCTGGCACGGTGCGCTCACGCGCCCACTTCAGCCCGGGCACCGACTGCCTGGCGGCCATCCAGCAGCAGCTGAAGTCGGCACGCCGGCGCATCGACCTGTGCGTGTTCACCTTGTCCGACGACCGCATCACCGAAGAGGTGCTGGCCGCCCACCGGCGGGGTGTGGCCCTGCGCTTCATCACCGACAACGACAAAGAGTTCGACGCCGGCAGCGACGTGGCACGTCTGCGCCAGCACGGCGTGCCGGTGGTGGTTGACCGCACCGACGCCCACATGCACCACAAGTTCGCGCTGGTCGATGAGGCCTGGCTGCTCAACGGCAGCTACAACTGGACGCGCAGCGCCTGCGAGCACAACGAAGAAAACGTGATCGTCACCAATGACCCGGGGCTCGTGCGCCAGTTCCAGGCGCAGTTCGAAGCCCTTTGGGTCGCGCTGCAATGACGCTGTAGGAGCACACTGCGAGCTTGGCTTCAAACCTGCATACCCTCCCCAACGGCCTGCGCGCCGTCGCCATCCCCATGCCCTGGCGGCAGACGGTGAGCTTGAGCGTGTTCATTCGCACCGGCAGCCTGCATGAGCCGCAGCGGCTGAACGGCATCAGCCACGTGGTCGAGCACATGGCCTTCAAGGGCACGCACACGCGTGACTGCCAGCGCATCAACCTCGATGCCGAGCGGCTGGGCGCCGAGGTCAACGCGCACACCGACAAGGATCACACCGCTTTCCACATTGAAGGGCTGCCGCACGACCTGCCCACCTTCGTGGCGCTGCTGGCCGACATCGTGCTCAACAGCAGCTTCCCGGCCGACGAGTTGGAGCGCGAGCGCCAGGTGTTGCAGCACGAGTTCACAGAGTTCGAAGAAGACCCGGTGAACATCGCGTTCGAACTCTTCGACCGCGCCTGTTACGGCCCGCAACATGCAGCGGGCCGCTCGGTGATCGGCACCCGCGCCATCTTGAAGCGCATCACACGCGACGACCTGATGACCTATGTGCAACGCCAGTACACCGCCTGCAATGTGGTGGTGGCTGCGTGCGGGCCGGTCGACGAGGCCGCGTTCCTGCGCGCCACCGAAGCGGCGTTCAAGGGCATGCCACGCGGCGAGCCCAACACCGTGCTGCCACCCGTGTGGCAAGGCGGCGTGAAGGCACGCCGGGTGCCGGGCAGCGAACAATGCCAGATCGTGCTGGGCTTCGAGGCGCCGCCACTGGCCGAGGACCGCCACGTGGCCCATGTGCTCGCCGCCGCGCTGCTCGGCGAAGGCATGAGTTCACCGCTGCTCGATGAAATTCGCGAACGGCGTGGCCTGGCCTACCACGTGGCCTGCTCGGCCGACGTGATGCCACACGCCGGCCAGGTGGTGATCGATGCTGCGACCGACCCGCAGCAGGCCGACGCGTTCTTCGTCGAAACCGCGCGGCTGCTCAAGCAGCACGCCGACAGCACCGACCCGGTGGGCCTGCAACGCGCCCGCAACCAGATCAGCGTGCGCACGCTGCGCGGCCTGGAGCACCCGGCCAAGCGGCTCGAAACTGCGGCGCAAGACGTGTTCACCTTCGGGCAGCTGCGCGATGCGCAGGCGTGGCTGCAGCGCCTGCAGGCAGTGAGCGCCGCTGACGTGCGCGAGGTGTTTGTGCGCATGCTCGCGGGCCACGCCGCGGTGGGGCTGGCCGGCAGCGTGACGGCGCGGGCGAAGGAGCGGGCCGAGGGCCTGGTCGGAATGGCCTGAGGGTTGGCTGCGCGTGGCAGGCGATCACATGCCGCGATTCGCTCCAACAGCCACGCCGGCATGCCGAGGTAGAGCGCCGCGAGGCCGAAGCCATCTGCAAGGGCGCAGCCAACGATCAGGTGTCTT
>JBBRFR010000396.1:0-3747 GCA_038241485.1 Burkholderiales bacterium | reverse complement strand
TAGAAGTGCAGGCCCAGCCGAGCCGCGGGCATGAACATGTCGATCCCCTGCACACCAAGGCGAAAGTCGCAGGCCAGGGCCAGGTCGGTGGCGCCGCCGTAGACACCACCTTGCAGCACCGCGATGGTCACCGGGCGGGCGTCTTCGAAGGCATCGACCATCTGGTCGAAGCTCACGTGGCGCTTGGTGCTGCTGATTTGTGTGATGTCGTAGCCGCTGCAGAAGTATTTGCCGTGGGCTTGCAGGCGCAGCACCAGCACCGCGTCGTGGTCGTTGACCTCGTTGACCTGCTCGATCAGTGTCGACAGGTCGACCGGGTCGAGCCGATTGGCCACCCGCGGGCGGCGCAGCGTGATGGAGGCGATGTGGCCTTCGATGTGGAGTTCGGGTGTCATGGCCCGACTCTACCGACTCTCTATCGCTCGCTATCGGCCCGTGAACTGCGGCGTGCGCTTCTCGCAGAAGGCGCGCCGGCCCTGGGCATCGTCTTCGCTGTCGAAACACGCGTCCACCCGAGCGCGGCTCGGTGTTGGCGCGGGCGTTTGGCGGCGTCGAGACACGCGGAACCCGCCGGCGCTGACAGCGCCGTGAGTTCCGCGCGGACGCGCTTATTTGCCCGGTGCAGCTGTGGTGGCTGCTGCAGCCGTCGGAGCGGTGGCTGCGGGTGGGCAGTCCATCGCTTCTTTGTTGTTGACGAGGATGACCTTGCAGCCGCGAGCGATGCCTTCGAAATAGGTCTTGGCGCGCTCGGTTTCGCTCGCCGTTGGCGTGTAGGTGCGCCACTCGTCGGTCTCGGCGTACCTGTAGCGCAAGCCCTTGGCCGTCGGGTCGAACTCGTATACGTTGTAAGGGTCGCGGAACCCGAAGATGACCAAGGCCGGTGCGAAGAACAAGGCAGCGAGCACGATCTTGCCGGCGTTTATTTTGAGCGGCAGGATGCCGTACACCGGTTCGCCTTGAGGCGGGGTAGCCACAAATTCATATTGGCCGGTGACCTTGGAGCCGAGGTCTTCGGTGCGTGGCAGCTCCTTCTTTTCGCCAACACCGCGGATGGTGAGCGTGCTGCCGGGCGCTGTGGTGTTGAGCTGAACGGTGGTGCAGCCATGCAGCATTGCCACGCAGGTGAGCAGGGCAATCACTCGGGTTGTTTTGGAAGTTTTGCGGTTCATGGGTTGATCCCTCCAGTCAGTCGGAGCCATCGTGGGCTCTTTTTCGATGTGTGCTCGGTGCGAAGCGAATCGGCTTGCGCCCGCCTTGTTGAGATGTGCCTGTGCCCTTGGCCCAGCGATGTTCCTCCCCCTTGTTGTCAATCGTTCGATGGACTACAGGTCCGCCGCGTACCGTGCCACCATTTCTTCTTGGGTCTCGGTGGGTGGAGCGATGCCGATTTGACTGCTCACCATCTGCCCGATGGTCGGCAAGACTGAACGCGGCACCTGGCTCGAAGCAGCCCACAGCTTGGAGCGCATCAGCGACAGCGCGATGAAGCGGCGGCAGAGTGTTCGTCGAGCGAGTCGAGCTGCTTATTCAGGGCGTTTGGCTTGGGGGTGGCGTAGAGGGCGCGCAGCTTGTCGATGACCATGGTTGTGCCTTCAGATGTTGATGCGCTTTTGCATGAAAACGCTGAGCGGGTCGTCCCAGTAGCCGCCAAAGGACGCACGGCGCTGGTAGCCGAAGCTGGCGTAGAAGGCGAGAGCTTCGGGCTGCCTGGGGCCCGTTTCGAGCATCACCAACATGCAGCCTCGCTCGCGCGCCTGGGCTTCGAGCAGCGCCAGCACCTGCGTGGCCACACCGGCACCACGGCTTGGCGGGGCCACGACCATGCGCTTGACTTCGCCGTATTCATCGCCGAGCACGATGGCACCGCAACCGATGGCCTGGCCCGAGGCATCGCGCGCCACAGCAAACAACACGTTGGGCTGCTTCAGCGAACTCAGGTCGAACGCGTGCCGGCTCTCCGGTGGGTAAAGGGCTTCTTGGTACGCGTCGAGGTCGGCAATGAGCTGAATGACTTGAGGCTGGTCGGGCGACTCCAGAGCCACTGGCATGGGCTCAGGCCTTGGCGTGGGTGGCTGCGTCTGCCACGTGCTGGTCACGCAGCTCCCGCTTGAGCACCTTGCCGATGGCACTGCGCGGCAGCTCGTCGATGAAGTGCAGGCTGGCCAGGCGCTGGGTCTTGCCGACTTGTTGGCTGAACCAGTCGAGCAGGGAGGCTTCGCTGAGCGCGCTGCCGGCCTTGCGCACCACGTAGCCGACGGGCGTCTCGCCCCAGGCTTCAGAGGGCACGCCCACCACCGCCACGTCGGCCACGTCGGGGTGCTTTCGCATCACGGCCTCCAGGTCGCTCGGGTAGATGTTGAAACCGCCGCTGATGACCATGTCTTTTTTGCGGTCGAAGAGCGTCAGGAAACCGTCTTCGTCGAAGCGCCCCACGTCGCCGGTGCGGATGAAGCGCAGGCCTTCGGGGCTGGTCCACTCGGCTTCGCGCGTCTTGGCGGGCTGCTGGTGGTAGCCGGTCATCATCGAAACTGAGCGGCCTACCACTTCGCCCATGTCACCTTGTGGTACTTCGCGGCCGTCATCGTTGATGAGGCGGATGTCGTGGCCTTCGGCGGGTTTGCCCACGGTGTGCAGCTTGGTCGGGTAGAGGTGGGCTTCGAGGATGCAGGTGCCACCGCCCTCGGTCATGCCGTAGAACTCATTCAATGAGCCCGGCCAGCGTTTCACGATGTCGCCCTTGAGCGCTGCGCCGAAGGGCGCGCTGGTGCAAAACTTGGCGGTGAAGCTCTTCAGGTTGTAGCTGTCGAAGCTGGGCAGGGCCATGATGCGGTGGTATTGCACCGGCACCAGCATGGTGTGCGTGGCCTGGTGCCTTTGCGCCAGCTCCAGATAACCCGTGGCGTCGAACTTGGGCATCAACACCAGGGTGCCACCCCAGGCGAGCGTGGGGAAGAAAACCACCAGCGTGGTGTTGCTGTACAGCGGCGTGGCCAGGATGGTGGTGGCTTGCGGGCCGTAGTTGTAGGCGTTGCCACCGCGGCGCACGTGGGCCCAGCGCATGCTGTGCGGCTGCACGATGCCTTTGGGCGTGCCGGTGGTGCCCGACGAATAGATGATGTTGAACGCCCAGTCGGGCTTTGGCGTCACGGCCTTGAAGGCCGTGCCGGCGGGTGCGACCCAGTCCATGAGCTGGCGGCCAATCGGCGAGCCATCGAGCGAGATGCACGTGAGCTTCAAACCCTTGGCGGCGCTGATGGCCTCGGCGGCGCTGGCGTCGGTAAAGAGCAGCCGGGCGGCGGCGTCTTTCATCATGCCGGTGAGCTGCTCGACGGTGGAGCCGGGGGCGAGCGGTGCCACCACCACACCGGCGCGCAGGGCACCCATGAAGATCGCCGCGTAATGCACCGACGAGTTGGCGCAAATGGCGATGGCGTTGCGTGGCTTGACGCCATCACGCTTCAGCGCGGCGGCCACGCGGTCCATCATCGCGTCGAGCTGGCCGTAGGTGACGCTGCACTGCTTGTCGATCAACGCGGTGTGATTCGGGTCGCGGCGGGCGTGGCCGTGGATCAGCTCGGCGATCACGCCGAAGTCTTTTTCGAAGGGGGCGGCGATGGGGTCCATGGTGCTTGGGTGAGAGGCCCTTCGACAAGCTCAGGGCGAACGGTTGAAACAAAGCGTGGGCCGACAAACTCCGTTCGGGCTGAGCTTGTCGAGGATTGGGCAGGACAAAAAGGCTACACCGTG
>JBBRFR010000395.1:0-3774 GCA_038241485.1 Burkholderiales bacterium | reverse complement strand
ATGGCCGCGCTGCACCGCGTCAAACCCGAGGCCATCGGCCTCTCCGACTACGGCAAGCCCGGCAACTACATCGAGCGCCAGGTCGCCCGCTGGACCAAGCAATACAAGGCCGCCGAAACCGAAAAGATCGAGGCCGCCGACGCGCTCATCGAGTGGCTGCCCCAATACATCCCGCAGGGTGATGAAGTGGCCATCGTGCACGGCGACTACCGCTTCGACAACGTCATCTTCCACCCCACCGAGCCGCGCATCCTGGCAGTGCTCGACTGGGAGCTGTCGACCCTCGGCCACCCGCTGGTCGACTTCGCCTACCACTGCATGACCTGGCGCATGGCCGGCGAAGGCGGGCGCGGCATGGCGGGCGCCGATCTGGTGTCGCGCGGCATCCCGAGCGAAGCCGAGTACGTGGCGACCTACATGGAGCGAACCGGCCGCAAGAACGCCGTCTCCAAGGCCGAGTGGAACTACTACATGGTGTTCAACATGTTCCGTCTGGTCGGCATCCTGCAAGGCATTGCGCACCGCGCGCAGCAAGGCAACGCTTCCAGCGAGCATGCCGTGGCCTCGGGCAAGCGGGCCCGGCCGCTGGCCGAGCAAGCCTGGGCACTGGCCCAAGAGATTGACGTCTCACGTTGAAACACATTCATCAGGCCCCCGCCATGTCGGACCGCCACCTTCCCCATTGGCCACCGGGCTTGCCCCAGCACCTGACGCTGCCGCAAACCAACCTCTTCCACAACGTCGAGGTCTCGGCGCAGCGTTACCCAGACAAGCCCTTCATCGTCTTCTACGACACGCCGGTCACGTTCGCCGGGTTCTTGGACGAGGCCGAGCGCATCGCCGGCTACCTGCAGCACGAGTGCGGCGTCAAGGCCGGTGACCGGGTGCTGCTGTATTTGCAGAACAGCCCGCAGTGGGTGCTGGCCTATTACGGCATCTTGCGTGCCAATGCGGTGGTCGTTCCGGTCAACCCGATGAACATGACCGACGAGCTGCGCCACTACGTGAACGACACCGGTGCCACCACCGCCTTCGTGCCGCAAGATTTGTATGCGCAGATGAGCCCGCTGGTCGACCAGCACGACCAGGCAGGCGGGCTGAAGCACCTGATCGTCGCCACCTACAGCGACTACCTCTTGCGCCCCACCGCCCTCAAGCTGCCCGATTTCGTGGCCGAGCCGCGCAAGACTTTCAACGAAGCCGGCGCGGTGGCCTGGGTCGACATGCTGGCACGCCAGCTGACACCCGGCCCGCTGACCGCCGGCCCCGACGACCTGTGCGTGATGCCCTACACCTCGGGCACCACCGGCCAGCCCAAGGGCTGCATGCACACCCACCGCAGCGTGATGAGCACGCTGGTGGGGGGCGTGCACTGGTTCAACCGCACACAAGACGCGGTGTTCCTGTCGGTGCTGCCCTACTTTCACGTCACCGGCATGGCCGGCAGCATGAACGGGCCGCTCTACATCGGCGCCACCATCGTCATCTTGCCGCGCTGGGACCGCGACGCGGCGGCCCAGTGCATGCAGCGCTACCGCGTGACGGTGTGGCAAGTCATCTCAACCATGATGATCGACTTCCTGTCGAACCCGTTGCTCGACGACTACGACCTCTCCAGCCTGCAAGGCATTCGTGGCGGGGGTGCGGCCATGCCGCAGGCGATCGCTGCCCGGCTGAAAGAGAAGACCGGGCTCGATTACGTCGAGGGTTACGGCATGTCGGAAACGATGGCGGCCACCCACCTCAACCCGCCGCAACGGCCCAAACAGCAGTGCCTGGGTATCCCGGTGTTCGACGTCGACTCGCGCGTGATCGACCCCACCACGATGCAGGAAGTGGGCATGGGCGAAACCGGTGAAATCATCGTGCACGGCCCGCAGGTGATGCTCGGCTACTGGAACAACCCACAGGCCACGCAAGACAGCTTCATCGAGCTCGACGGCAAGCGCTTCTTGCGCACCGGCGACCTGGCCCAGATCGACGAAGACGGCTACTTTTTCATGGTTGATCGCTTGAAGCGAATGATCAACGCCTCGGGCTTCAAGGTCTGGCCGGCCGAGGTGGAGGCGCTGATGTACCGCCACCCCGCGATCCACGAGGCCTGTGTGATCGGCGCGCGCGACCCCAAGCGTGGCGAAACCGTGAAGGCCCTGATCGTGCTCAAGCCTGAATTTCAAGGGCGGGTAAGCGAGCAAGACATCGTGACCTGGGCGCACGACCATATGGCGGCGTACAAGAGCCCGCGAATCGTGGAGTTTGTGGCGTTCTTGCCCAAGTCGGGTTCGGGCAAGGTGCAATGGCGGGAACTCCAAGAACGAGAGGCGGCTCGAACCGCCCCGTAGTGCAGCAGCAGCAGTTATTCCAATCAACTTACTTCACGACCGGAGATTTACCGTGAAAACATCGTCCCAGATCATGGCTCAACGCATTCGCCGCAGCCTCATGCTCGCCGCCGCCGGCGCCGTTTTGGCTGCGCCTTTTGGCTCTGCCCTGGCGCAGGCCTTCCCGAGCAAACCCATCACCCTGATCGTGCCGTGGCCGGCCGGTGGCTCGACCGACCGCCACCACCGCGCGCTGGCCGAGCTGGCCAGCAAAAACCTCGGCCAGCAGATCATCGTCGAGAACAAACCCGGCGCCGGCGGCACCCTCGGCCCGGGCACCATGGCGCTGACGGCCAAGCCCGACGGTTACACCATCTCGCAGTACCCGATGGGCATGCTGCGCATCCCGCACATGAACAAGGTGCAGTGGAGCCCGATCAACGACTTCACCTTCATCATGGGGGTGTCGGGCTACACCTTCGGCTTTGTCGTGAGGA
The DNA here is from genome assembly GCA_038241485.1 of Burkholderiales bacterium. Classification (GTDB taxonomy): domain Bacteria; phylum Pseudomonadota; class Gammaproteobacteria; order Burkholderiales; family Burkholderiaceae_C; genus Rhizobacter. The sequence continues at coordinate 956 of JBBRFR010000395.1, read as the reverse complement.
GCGATTCGCCGCACAAGTCCTTCAAGGACTATGTTGAAGCGGCGCGCAAGCAGCCAGGCAAGATCGACTTTGGTTCCACCGGCATTGGCACCAGCCCACACCTGCTGCTTGAAGAGCTGGCCGACGACGCCAAGGTCGAGTTCAACCACGTGCCCTTCAAGGGCAACGCCGACCTGATGCAAGCTCTGCTGGGTGGCCACGTGATGGCCGCCAGTGATGCGTCAGGCTGGGACAAGTTTGTCGACGGTGGTCAGATGCGTCTGCTCGCCACGTTCGGCGAACAGCGCACCAAGCGCTGGCCGCAAGTGCCCACCGCGAAGGAGCTGGGCTACAACATCATCGGCAACTCGCCTTACGGCCTGGTTGGCCCCAAGGGCATGGACCCAGCCGTGGTGAAGACGATCCACGACGCCTTCAAGAAGGCCATGGACGACCCCAAGCACGCCGAGGTGCTGGCTCAGCTGAATCAGGACCCGTGGTACCGCACCGGAGAACAGTACAAGACATGGGCGATCGCGACCTATGCCAAAGACAAGCTGCTGATCGACCGCCTGGGTTTGGCCGCGAAGTAAGCGTCTGAACGCCAAGCCGTGCGCCCTTGCGCAAGGGTGCACGGCTTCCCCAGATGTTGTTCAACAAAGAAAGAGCACGTCCCCATGAAAGTCTTGGTAGCCGTCAAACGAGTGGTTGACTACAACGTGAAGGTGCGGGTGAAGAGCGACGGCAGCGGGGTTGACATCGCCAACGTCAAGATGAGCATGAACCCGTTTGACGAGATCGCGGTCGAAGAAGCGGTTCGCCTCAAAGACAAGGGTGTGGTCACCGAAGTGATCGCCGTCTCGTGCGGCGTGACCCAGTGCCAAGAGACCCTGCGCACGGCGATGGCCATTGGCGCCGACCGCGCCATCCTGGTTGAGACCCCCGCTGACCTTGAGCTGCAGCCGCTGGCCGTGGCC
>JBBRFR010000394.1:0-3775 GCA_038241485.1 Burkholderiales bacterium | reverse complement strand
CATCAACAAGAGCAGTGTCACCCCGCACCAGGCAGCGCCTGGGCGGCGCAAGACGGCAAACATCAGGCCGAAGGGAACACGGTGCGCCACAAGGCCAGCACCGCCTCACGCTGCGACGCTGCGCTGGCCGGGTCGACCTGGGTGGGTTTTTCGTCTAGGCGAGCCTTGTGCTGGGCGCGGCGCAGCTCGCGGTAGGCGTCGGCGGCGGCATGGCCCACGCCGGCAGGCAGCAGGCCGCAGACAACGGCGCGTTGCAGCAGCGCAATGTTGCCCACGTTGTCGAGCAGCTGGGGGTGGGCCTTGCCGTGGGCGAGCACCAGGTACTGCACGGCGAACTCGGCGTCCATCATGCCGCCTTGGCTGTGTTTGACGTCGAACAAACCGGCCTTCACCGGCCGCGCCGCACGCACCTGCTCGCGCATGGCCTGGATCTCGCTGCGCAGCGCCGCCGGGTCGCGCTCGGCGCAGATCACCGCGCGGCGTGCGGCCTCGAAACGCGGCGCCAGGTCGGGCGTGCCGGCGCAAAAGCGCGCGCGGGTGATGGCCTGGTGCTCCCAGGTCCAGGCGGTGTTGCTGCCACGGCCCTTCTGGTAGTTCTCATACGAGGTCACCGAGGTGACCAAGAGGCCCGAGTTGCCGTTGGGGCGCAACGCGGTGTCGATGTCGAACAGCTCGCCCGAGGCGGTGCGGGTGGTCAGCCAGTTGATGAGCTTGCGCACAAAGGCGCCATACACCTCGGCGGCGCGGTCGGGGTCGGCTTCGTCGGCGTCGTCGAAGACAAACACCACGTCGAGGTCACTGCCATAACCCAGCTCCTTGCCGCCCAGCTTGCCATAGGCGATGACGGCAAAACGCGGTGTCTCGCGGTGGTGTTGTTTGAGGTGGCTCCAGGCCCAGTTGATCGTGCACTGCAGCGTGGCGTCGGCCAGGGCCGAGAGCTCGTCGGCTACTTGCTCGACGGTGATGTGGCCCTCGACATCGCGCACCAGGGTGCGGAACACCTCGGCGTGGTGGGCGCGGCGCAGCGTGTCGAGCAGCAGCTCTTCGTCGGCCTGGTTGAAGCGGCTCCAGGCGTCGTGGCGCGCTTCGAGGTCGGCGATGTAAGTCTCACGCTCGAAGCGGCCGTGCAGCAGGCGCTCGTCGGCCAGCTCGTCGATCACGCCGGGGTGGCGCATCAAGAACTGCGCGGGCCAGCGTGCCAGGCCCAAGAGGCGCAGCAAACGGTTTTGCACCTCGGGGCGCTCGACCAACAGCGCGAGATAACTCTCGCGGCGCAGCAGCGGCTCCAGCCAGTCGATGAAACGGGTGGCGGCCTCCATCGTGCAAGCGCCTTCGGCCACGGCCTGTGCGGCGCGTGTGACCAATCGGGCCAGGCGCAGCTTGCTGTCTTCACGCAGCACCTTGATGCGCGGGTGGTCGCACCACGGCTGCACACGTGCGGCCAGCTCGGGCGGCAGGCGTTCCAGAAAAGCCACGTTGTCGACCGCCTGCGGCGCCGGGCCGCAGGTTTTGCAGCCGCCGTTGGTTGCGGTGGCGGCGGCCGGTGCCCGGCCGTCGTGCAGCAGCGTGTCGAACTCCATCGCCACGAACTCGCGCGTCTCGCCCAGGTGCTTGAGCAGCTCGCAGGTCTCGCCGTCGCAGGTGAAGCCCATGCTGCGGGCGATCCAGCCCAGGTCAGTGTCGAGCGTGGGCAGCACATGCGTCTGCTGGTCGTCGAGGAACTGGATGCGGTGCTCGACGCGCCGCAAGAAGGTGTAGGCCTCGGCCAGGCGCTGTGCGCTTTCGGGCTTCATCAGGCCGCCGGCGGCGAGCTTTTCAAGTGCCTTCAGCGTGGGGCGGGTGCGAATCTCGGGGAACTGCCCACCGCGCACCACCTGCAGCAGCTGCACGATGAACTCGATCTCGCGGATGCCGCCGCGCGAGAGTTTCACGTCGTTGGCGCGCTCGGGCCGGCCGGCGGCGCGGCGCTGGGCTTCTTCGCGCACCTTGCGGTGCAGTTGGCGCAGACCCTCGAACACACCATAGTCGAGGTACCGGCGGTAGACGAACGGCGTGACGGTGCCGCTCAGTTGTTTGGCGCGGCCGTTCCTCACGCTCTCGGAGGGGGCGACCACGCGGCTCTTGAGCCAGGCAAAACGCTCCCATTCGCGCCCCTGCACCAAGAAGTATTCCTCCAGCATCGCCATGCTCACCACGGGCGGGCCGGAGTTGCCGTTGGGCCGCAGTGCGAGGTCGACACGGAAGACAAAACCGTCGTCGGTGCTGTCGCCGATCAGCGCGTAGAGGCTGCGTGCGACTTGCGCAAAGTACTCATGCGCGCTGATCACCTTGGGCCCGCTTGTCTGGCCGTCTTCTTCGTAGACGTAGATCAGGTCGATGTCGGACGACACGTTGAGCTCATGCGCCCCGAGCTTGCCCATGCCGACGACCCAGAAGTCGATGCGCTCGCCTGCTTCGTTGAGCGGGGCGCCGTAGCGCGCGTCTTGATCGATGAATGCCTGGGCCAGCGCACGGTCGAGCGTGGTCTCGGCCAGCTGGGTCATTGCGCGGGTGATGTCTTGCATGTCTGCGCCTTGCTCGATGTCGAGCACGGCCAGGCGTTCGAGCGCCAGGTGGCGGGCCACACGCAGGCTGCTGGCGAGGGTGCGGCCGTTGGCAATCAGCGTGTCGATCAGCGTGCTGATGCTGTCGCGCGCGGGCAGGCCAGGGGGCAGCAAGGGCAGCTCGGCAGCAAAGCGGCGGCGCACACGCTGAACGAAGCGGCTGTGGTCGGCGCCGACGGTGGTGTTCTCAGAGCCCATGGCGGGCGGATTTTGCCCCACAACCCATGGCACTGCCGGGTGGTGGCCATGCGGGTGAGGGCGTAAGCTGCCCGGGCTGTCTCCTTGGGGCGACAGCACATTGAATGGAGAACTCTTTCATGCGGATTGCTGCGCTGCAAACAGTCGCAACCCCCAGCGTCGAACGCAACCTGGACACGGCGCGCCGCCTTATCGCCGAAGCCGTACAAGAAGGCGCGCAACTGGTCGCGCTGCCCGAGTACTTCTGCTTCATGGGCCAGCACGACAGCGACAAGCTCGCACTGGCCGAAACACCCGGCGACGGGCCGATTCAGCAGATGCTCGCCGACGCCGCGCGCCAGCACGGCGTGTGGGTGATCGGCGGCACCTTGCCCTTGCGCACGGGCAGCCCAGACCGGGCGTTCAACGCCTGCTGCGTGTATTCGCCCGAGGGGCATCTCACTGCGCGCTACGACAAGATTCACCTGTTCCGCTACGACAACGGGCGCGAAAGTTTTGACGAAGGGCGTGTGCTGCAGGCCGGCACCACGCCGGTGGCCTGCGATGTGGGTGGCTTGCGGCTGGGTTTGAGCATTTGTTATGACCTGCGCTTCCCCGAGCTGTACCGCCGCCTGATGCACCCGCCTTGCGATCTGCTGGCCGTGCCGGCGGCGTTCACCCACACCACCGGCCGGGCGCACTGGGAGGTGCTGCTGCGTGCCCGCGCGATCGAAAACCAGTGTTATGTGATTGCGCCTGCCCAAGGCGGCCTGCACGAAAACGGCCGCCGCACCTTTGGACACAGCCTGATCGTCGACCCCTGGGGCGAGGTGCAGGCCTTGCACGAGGTGGGTGAAGGGGTGGTGATGGCCAAGTTGGATGTGGAGCGCATCGCCTCCGTGCGCTCGCAGCTGCCGGCACTTACACACCGGTTGAGCTGATGGCGCTCAGCGCGAGCCGTACATCATCTGCCGCGCCAGTGCCGATTTGAGCGG
>JBBRFR010000393.1:0-3792 GCA_038241485.1 Burkholderiales bacterium | reverse complement strand
GACTCCACCGCCTTCTTCAGATCGAGGTCGATGTTGGGGTAGTCGAGGATCGCCTTCGGGTGCACGCCGATGTTGTTGTTGATGATGAACTCGAGCCGCGCCAGACCCACACCGCTGTTGGGCATCTGGCAGAAGTCGAACGCCAGCTGCGGATTACCCACGTTCATCATGATCTTGATCGGGCAATACGGCAGCTCGCCGCGTTGCACCTCGGTGATCTCGGTCTCCAGCAAGCCGTCGTAGATGAAACCGGTGTCGCCTTCGGAGCAGGCCACGGTGACCAGGGCACCGTCTTTCAAGGTCTCGGTCGCGTCGCCACAACCGACCACGGCCGGGACGCCCAGCTCGCGCGCAATGATGGCCGCGTGGCAGGTGCGCCCGCCGCGGTTGGTGACGATGGCGGCGGCGCGCTTCATCACCGGCTCCCAGTTGGGGTCGGTCATGTCGGTGACGAGCACGTCGCCGGGTTGCACGATGTCCATGTCGGCCAGGCTGTGCACGATGCGCACGGGGCCGGTGCCGATCTTCTGGCCAATGGCGCGGCCTTCGGCGAGCACGGTGCCGGTGCCCTTCAACTTGTAGCGTTGTTCGGCCTTGCCGGCTTGCTGGCTCTTCACCGTTTCGGGTCGGGCCTGCAGGATGTAGAGCTTGCCGTCGCCACCGTCCTTGCCCCACTCGATGTCCATCGCTCGGCCGTAGTGCTGCTCGATGATGAGGGCGTATTGCGCAAGTTCGGTCACGTCGGCATCGCTGAGCGAATAGCGGTTGCGCTGTTCGGTGGCGGTGTCGACCGTCTTCACAAGCTTGCCCGAAGCGGCCTTCTCTTCAGGCGTGGCGAACTCCATCTTGATCAGCTTGGAGCCCAGGTTGCGCCGGATCACCGCGGCTTTGCCCGCCTTCAGCGAGGGCTTGTGCACGTAGAACTCGTCGGGGTTCACGGCACCTTGCACCACCGTCTCGCCCAGGCCATAGCTGGAGGTGATGAAGACCACTTCCTTGAAGCCGCTTTCGGTGTCGATGGTGAACATCACCCCGGCCGCACCCAGGTCAGAGCGCACCATGCGCTGCACGCCAGCCGACAGCGCCACGTCGGTGTGGGCAAAGCCCTTGTGCACGCGGTAACTGATGGCGCGGTCGTTGTAGAGGCTGGCGAACACCTCTTTCATCTTGTGCAACACGTCGTCGATGCCGACCACGTTGAGGAAGGTCTCTTGCTGGCCGGCAAAGCTGGCGTCGGGCAAGTCTTCGGCCGTGGCTGAGGAGCGAACGGCAAATGACGCCCCCGGGCTGCTGGCCGTGAGCTTGGCGAACTCATCGGTGACGGCGGCTTGCAGTTCGGCCGGGAACGGTGTGTCTTCAACCCACTTGCGGATCTCGGCGCCGGCTTGCGCCAACGCACGCACGTCTTCGGTGTTCAGGGCCGCCAAGCGGGCGTTGATCTTGTCGGCCAAGCCGTTGTGCGCCAGAAACTGGCGGAACGCATGCGACGTGGTGGCAAAACCACCCGGAACGCGCACGCCCGAAGCGGCCAGCTGGCTGATCATTTCGCCGAGGGAGGCGTTCTTGCCGCCCACCGACTCGACGTCGGTCATCCTCAGGTGTTCAAACGGCACGACCAGGGCGGTCGCCAGGTTTGTAGGTGACATGGGAAAGCTCCGTGATGTTGAAAAACCGGGGGTTCCCAGTGAGGTCGCGAGCCAAGACCGGGCTCAAGCGTGTGCCGTGCAGTCCGCTGCTTGCTGCATTCTGATGAGGGAGCGGACAGTTGCATGAGGTGACTGGGAAGAGTCGAAACGATTCTACGAGTGATTTGCCTATGATCGGGCCTCGCACGACAAGAGCCCATCCCCATGCCGAACCGCACCGTGTACTTTGTCTCCGATGGCACCGGCATCACCGCCGAGACCTTCGGCAACTCGATCCTGGCGCAGTTTCCAGGCAAACCTCGCCACGTGCGCCGGCCCTTCATCGACAGCGCCGACAAGGCCCACCAGGTGGTGCGCGAGATCAACCACTCGGCCGAGCTCGAAGGTGTGCGCCCCATCGTCTTCCTGACCCTGGTCGAAGCCGAATTGCTGCAGATCCTCAAAGCCAGCAAGGGGTTCGTGCTCGACATGTTCAACACCTTCATTGAGCCGTTGGAGGCCGAATACGGTGTCACCTCAAACCACCGGGTGGGTCGTTTCACCGATGTCTCGAAGAGCCAGGAATACACCGACCGCATCGAGGCCATCAACTTCTCGCTGGCCCACGACGATGGGCAATCGGCCAAGAACCTGGATCATGCCGACGTCATCTTGGTCGGCGTGAGCCGCAGTGGCAAGACACCGACCTCGCTCTACCTCGCCATGCAGCACGGCATCAAGGCGGCCAACTACCCGCTGATCCCCGAAGACTTCGAGCGCAGCGAGATACCGCGCAGCCTGGCACCGCACAAGAAAAAGTGCTTCGGCCTGACCATCGCGCCAGAGCGCCTGGCTGAGATTCGCAACGAACGCCGGCCCAACAGCAAGTATTCGAGCCTGGAAAATTGCCGCCACGAGGTCAATGAGGCCGAGGCCATGATGCGCCGCGAAGGCATTTCGTGGCTATCGTCCACCCACAAATCGATCGAAGAAATCGCCACCACCATCTTGCGCGACAATCGCCCCGATCGGCTGATGTACTAAAGGCGTTGGCGGGCCGATTCGTACAGGCACACCGCCGCAGCAGCGGCAACGTTGAGCGACTCTTCGCCGCCGGGCTGCGGGATGCGCAGCGCTTGCGAGCAGCGCTGCAACAACGAGGCTGAAACCCCCTGCCCCTCGTGGCCCAGCACCCAGGCACACGGCCAGGGCAGGTCGACCTCGTGCAAGGCGTGTTCCGCATGCGAGCTGGTCGCAAGCATGGAGAGCTTGATCGCACCCAGCGCCGATTCGTCCACCGCTTCCACCAGATTGAGGCCGAAGTGTGACCCCATGCCGGCGCGCAACACCTTGGGCGACCACAGCGCCGCCGTGCCCTTGATCGCGACGACCTGCGCAAAGCCAAACGCCGCCGCGCTGCGAATGATGGCGCCCACGTTGCCGGCGTCTTGAAGGCGGTCCAGCACCACGGTCGCCACGTCGGGCTGCAGAGCGCCCTGCCCTTGCCACGGCACGGCAAAACCCAGCGGCGCGGGCGACTCGAGCGTGCTCAGGGCCGCCATCAAGGCCTGTGGAACCACGGCCACCGCCTCGGCGCGGCTGGCCAGCTCGCGCAGCGCGGGCTGCTCCCAGGCCGCTTCGGTGATGACGGCCTGCGGGGCCAGGCCACCTCGCTGAAGGAAAGCCGAACCAAGGTGATCACCTTCGATCCACACCTCACCCAGCTTGCGGTAGGCGCCGGGGTCGGCGGCCAGCTTGCGCAGCCGCACCAGCAAGGGGTTGTCGCGCGAGCTGACGGCTTTGACCGTGGCCACGTCAGCCGCCTCCCAGCGCCTTGCGCACTGGCGCGAATGAGCGGCGGTGCTGCGGGCAGGCACCGTGCTCGCGCAAGGCGGCCAGGTGCGCCAGCGTCGGGTAGCCCTTGTGGCCGTCAAAGCCGTATTGCGGGTGCTGCTCATGCAAGGCCTGGCACAAGCGGTCGCGGTACACCTTGGCGAGGATGGACGCGGCCGAGATCGCCTTCACCTTTGAATCACCCTTCACGATGGCTTCAGCCGCGATCTTCAACACCGGCAGGCGGTTGCCATCGACCAGCACCTTGGCCGGCCTGAGCCGCAAGCCTTCGACCGCACGGCGCATCGCCAGCAGGGTGGCTTGCAGGATGTTG
>JBBRFR010000392.1:0-3797 GCA_038241485.1 Burkholderiales bacterium | reverse complement strand
CTTGATGGCTTGCAGGTCGTCACCCGCGTTGGGCAACTGCATCAGCACGAATAGGTCGGTCATGCCGGCGACCGCGGTTTCGCTCTGGCCCACGCCCACGGTTTCGACGATCACCACGCTGTAACCGGCGGCCTCGCACACCAGCATGGCCTCGCGCGTTTTTTCAGCCACACCGCCGAGCGCGCCCGAGGCAGGGCTGGGGCGGATGTAGGCGGCGTCGTGCACCGACAGCTTTTCCATGCGCGTCTTGTCGCCGAGGATGGAGCCGCCCGAGACGCTGGACGAGGGGTCGATGGTCAGCACGGCGACCTTGTGGCCTTTGTCGATGAGCGAGAGGCCGAGGGCTTCGATGAAGGTCGATTTGCCGACACCGGGCACGCCCGAGATGCCCAGGCGGAGTGCGTTGCCGGTGTGAGGCAAGAGCGCGTTGAGCAGGGCATCGGCACGCAGGCGGTGGTCGGGGCGGGTGGATTCGAGCAGGGTGATGGCTTTGGCGAGGGCGCGGCGGTCTGCGCGGAGGACACTTTCGAGCAGGGCTTGATCGGTTTCGGTGCTGCGCGTCCCTTCGACAGGCTCAGGGTGAACGGTGAAAGTTCTCCGTTCGGGCTGAGCTTGTCGAAGCCGCGTATCGCTGGGTGCATGCCCTTCGACAGGCTCAGGGCGAACGGTGGTTTTGCGTTCGGGCTGAGCTTGTCGAAGCCCTTCACGATTGCGTGCCAACTCTTGAATCGCCACCCAATCCCCCGCAATCAACCCCTCCTTCTTCGCCCGCGACCACCCCTTCACCTGCAACTCAAAGTGCAAGGCCTCAGCACGCGTCTCAAACTCGCCTTGCCACACCAAGCTGAAAGGTTTGCGCGTCGCCGTGTACCCAATCAGCCCATCCTCGTGCTGCCGCATGCGCACGGCCATGTCGTCGCTGTGCCCGCAGTAATACGAGCCATCGGCACAGCGCAGCAAGTAGGTGGTGAAAGCCACGAGCGATCAAGCCTCGGCGAGCTTGGCCTTGATCTGCTCGAGCACGTCTTTTGCGCTCGCCGGGATCGGCGTGCCGGGGCCGTAGATGCCCTTCACGCCGGCTTCGTACAAGAAGTCGTAGTCTTGCCGCGGGATCACGCCGCCGACGAAGACGATGATGTCGTCGGCACCCTGCGCCTTAAGCGACTCGATGATCGCCGGCACAAGAGTCTTGTGGCCGGCGGCGAGTGTGCTCACGCCGACAGCGTGCACGTCGTTCTCGATCGCCTGGCGGGCGCACTCTTCAGCGGTCTGAAACAGTGGCCCCATGTCGACGTCGAAGCCGAGGTCGGCAAACGCGGTGGCCACCACCTTCGCACCACGGTCGTGGCCGTCTTGCCCGAGCTTGGCGATCATCACGCGCGGGCGTCGGCCTTGGGCTTGCGCAAAGGCGGCAATCTCGTGCTGAAGCTGTTCCCAACCTTCGGCACTGTCATAGGCAGCTGCGTACACGCCGGTCACCTTTTGTGTGTCGGCGCGGTGGCGCCCCCATACCTTTTCAAGCGCATCGCTGACCTCGCCCACCGTCGCGCGCACCCGCACGGCTTTGATGGAAAGATCAAGCAAGTTGCACTCGCCACTCTCGGCGCAACGTGTCAGCGCGTCAAGCGCGGCCTGCACCGCCGCGCCGTCGCGGCTGGCGCGAATGGCCTGCAAACGCGCCACCTGGTTGTCGCGCACCGCATGGTTGTCGATGTCGCGGCTCTCGATCGGGTCTTCTTTGGCCAATCTGTACTTGTTGACGCCCACGATCACGTCTTTACCCGAGTCAATGCGCGCCTGCTTCTCGGCCGCACTCGCCTCGATCTTCAGCTTGGCCCAACCGCTTTGCACCGCGCGGGTCATGCCACCTTGTCGCTCCACCTCTTCGATGATGGCCCAGGCCGCATCGGCCATGTCTTGCGTGAGCTTCTCCATCATGTAGCTGCCCGCCCATGGGTCAACCACGTTGGGGATGTGCGTCTCTTCTTGAATGATGAGCTGCGTGTTGCGCGCAATGCGCGACGAAAAATCGGTGGGCAACGCAATCGCTTCGTCAAACGAATTGGTGTGCAACGACTGCGTGCCACCAAACACGGCCGCCATGGCTTCGATGGTGGTGCGTACCACGTTGTTGTACGGGTCTTGCTCGGTCAAGCTCCAACCCGAGGTCTGGCAGTGTGTGCGCAGCATCAGGCTCTTGGCATTCTTGGGCTCGAACTCTTTCATGATCTTCCACCACAGCAGCCGCGCCGCGCGCATCTTGGCCACCTCCAGGTAGAAGTTCATGCCGATGGCCCAGAAGAAGCTCAGCCGCCCGGCAAACTCATCAACATCAAGCCCCTTGGCCAGCGCCGTTTTCACGTACTCGCGGCCATCGGCCAGCGTGAAGGCGAGCTCCAGCGCCTGGTTGGCGCCGGCCTCTTGCATGTGATAACCCGAGATGCTGATTGAGTTGAACTTCGGCATGTTTTTCGCCGTGTACTCGATGATGTCGCCCACCGCCCGCATGCTCGGCTCGGGTGGGTAGATGTAGGTGTTGCGAACCATGAACTCTTTGAGAATGTCGTTCTGAATGGTCCCGCTCAGCTGGTCTTGCGTCACACCCTGCTCTTCGGCCGCGACCACGTAGCCGGCCAGCACCGGCAGCACGGCGCCATTCATCGTCATGCTCACGCTGACCTTGTCGAGCGGAATGCCGTTGAAGAGGATCTTCATGTCTTCCACGCTGTCGATGGCCACACCGGCCTTGCCCACGTCGCCGGTCACGCGCGGGTGGTCGCTGTCGTAGCCGCGGTGGGTGGCCAGGTCGAAGGCCACGCTCACACCCTGGCCGCCCGCGGCGAGCGCATTGCGATAAAACTCGTTGGAGGCCTCCGCAGTGGAAAAGCCCGCGTACTGGCGGATCGTCCATGGCCGCACCGCGTACATCGTGGCCTGCGGGCCGCGCACAAAGGGCGCAAAGCCGGGCATCGTGTCGGCGTGAGGCAGGTCTTTGGTGTCGGCCGCGGTATAGAGCGGCTTCACCACAATGCCCTCGGGCGTGACCCAGTTCAGCGCGTCGAGCTGCCCACCGGGGGCGGATTTGGCAGCCGCCTTTTGCCAGGCGGTGAGCGCGTCGGGGGTGGGTTTGGCGTGGTCGGGCATGGTGGTCTTTGCAGGCGGCTCAGGGTGCGCGCGCCAGGCCATGGGTGTCAATGGCTCAAGCACTCGCTGTCTTTGTCTGGTGTGCTGGACAGCGCACACCCGCCCACCCATAATTCAAAATTGAATTATATCTACATGACACCCCGTTTCAGCAAGCCCAAAGCCCTGCCCCAGAACCTACATGCCCGCCCCATCTGTTGTTTCGCCCCCTGCTGCCCCCGCCTCGTCGCGCTTGCGCGAAAGTGCGCTCTACGAGCAGGTGGCTGAGCGCCTGCGCACGCGCATCCTGGCGCACACCCTGCCCCCGGGCAGCTGGATCGACGAGCAGGCGCTGGCGGTCGAGTTCGGCATCAGCCGCACGCCGCTGCGCGAGGCCTTGAAGGTGCTGGCCTCCGAGGGCCTGGTCACGATGAAGCTGCGCCGCGGCGCTTATGTCACCGAGGTATCGGAGCGCGACCTGTCCGAGGTGTTTCACCTGCTGGCCTTGCTGGAGAGCGACGCCGCCGGTGCGGTGGCCACCCAGGGCAGCGAGGCCGAGATGGCCGAGCTGGAGGCGCTGCACCAGGCGCTGGAGCGCACGGTCGACGACCGCGACGCCTTCTTTCGCGCCAACGAGCAGTTCCACATCCGCTTGCTGCAGATCGACAACAACC
>JBBRFR010000391.1:0-3798 GCA_038241485.1 Burkholderiales bacterium | reverse complement strand
CAGTTGATGGCACGGCCCGCCGACGAGCGGGCCCGGGTTCGCGCGTTAGTGCTCGAAGCGCTGGACGGCCGGCTCGGCTACGGCGTGGCGCAGTTGCCTGAGTTTCAAACGCTGCTCGGCGCGCACCCTGCTGACGGGTCGAACATCGATGACGAAGCCTTGATCGCCGAAGCCGCCGTGCGGGTGCTGCGCGTGCTCGCCTCGGCCGAGCGGCCAGTGGTGATGTTTGCCGACGATCTGCACCTGTCGCCGTCGCTCGGCGGCGCCGTGCTCGAAGCCGTAGCGCAAGAGGCGGCCCGCGCGCCACTGCCCGGCCTGCTGCTGGTCAGCATCTGCCCCGACGGCCTGAGCAACGAACACCCGGCGTTGACACTGCTCGCGCGCTGCCGTGCAGGCGGCCAGGCCCCGACCGAGCTGGCCGTGAGCCCGCTCGCGCCGGCCGCTGCCGCGCAGCTCGTCGCCACCATGCTGCGCATGCCCGGCAGCGAAGCCGCCCCGCTGGCCAAGGCGCTGGAGCGCCACACACAGCACCGCCCGGGCCGCATCGTCGAGCTGCTCAACGCGCTGCGCCGCGACGGCCAGATCGCCCTCGGCGACGGCCACTGGGTGTGGCAGCCCGAGGCGATCCGCCGCTATGTGGGCGCCGCCAGCCCGGCCGAGCTGCAAGCCCGGCTGGCCGCCCTCCCGGCCGGCAGCGTGGAGCTCGTGATCACGCTGGCCGCCATGAACTCGCACGTCGCATGGGACGACCTCGTCGCCGCCATCGGCCAGACCCAGAAACGCCTGCAGCAGCACGCCACCGCTGCGCTTGACGACGGCCTGCTCGCCGAGGCAGCTGAGCGCGGCCTTGCGCTGACCCACCCGCGCGTGGCCGAAGCCGCGCTCGCCGTGCTCGACGAGCCCGCACGCCGCACGCTGCACCTGACGATCGCACGCCGGCTCGACGCCGCGTCACGCCCTGAAGCGCTGGTGGCCACGCAATACTTCCTCGCCGGCAGCGGCTTGGCCGACAGCGAGCGCCGCCGCGCAAGCGAAGTGCTCGAGCGCGAGGCCGACCGCCTGCGTGCAGCCAGCCAGCTCGAGCCGAGCAAGCAACATTTCGCTGCCGCACTGCAGGCCCTGCTGCCCATCGCTGAAGCGGCCGATGCCGAGCGCCTGTTCGACCTGCGGGTGAAGCAGTTGCACGCCCTGTTCGAGCTGGGCCGCCACGACGAGGTCGACGTGGCCTATGCCGAGATGCTGGCCAGCGATGCCGCCCCCGAGCGCATGGCGATGCCCGTGCGCTACCAGATCTACAGCCTGCTCGCACGGGGCCGCTTCGCCGACGCCGTGGGCCACGGCCTGGCCTTGATGGCGAGGCTGGGCATGCCCAAGCCCGACGATCTGCGCCCTGACATCGGCGCGGGCATGCAGCGCCTGTTCGCCTGGTACCGCGGCGAGGAGCGCCTGCAAGACTACACACGCCCAGAGATCAGCGATCCGCGTGCGTTGGCACTGGCGGTGATCATCCCGGAGACCATGACACCGGCCTATTTCCTCGATCCCACTTTGTGGGCCTGGCTGGGGCTGGCCAACCACCGCATTTGGATGGAGTTCGGGCCGCGAGCTCGCCTGTCGGCATCGATCGGTTCACTGCCCTTTCTGCTGGTGGGCGCGGCGCAAGACTACCGCGGTGCCTACACCGTCAGCCGCCACATGATCGCGGTCGCCGAAAAGCGCCAGTACCCGCAAGGCGAAGCGACCAGCCGCTGCGTTCTGGGTATCGCTTCCGGGCACTGGGTCGAGCCGCTCGAAACCGTGTTGGACGAATTCCACCGTGCACGCGTGGAGCTGCTGCGCATGCGCGAGCCGTTCGCCGCCTTCACCTACGTCGCTGCCGACGCGGCGCTGGACTGCCGCCCCACGCTGCTGCTGGCACTGCCCGAGGTGCAGGGCGGCCTGGAGAACGCCCGCGAGCAGCGCAACGAAGACTTCATGCGGCGCTACCTGCCGCGCCAGCAGCTGATCTTTGCGCTGCGCGGCCAAACACGCGCGCCCGGCGAATTCAGCGACGAGCACTTCGATGAAGCCGAGCACGTCGCCAAGATCGACCCCACCGGCGCCACCGCCGCCACGTACCACAACACGGCCTGCATCCGCGCCGCGATCTTCGGCGACATGCAGGCTCTGGCGGCACACAGCCCCAAGGCCGTTCCCTTGGGTGCGCGCACGCCCGGCTACTACCTCACGGCAGTCGGCCGCGTGCTGCGCTGCCTGTCGCTCGCCGACCAGGCACGCAGCCTGGGCGAAGCCGAGCGCGCCCCGCTGCTAGAAGAGCTGACCACGATGATCGCCTGGCTCAGCGCCCGCGCCGCCGACGCGCCGGCCAACTTCGCGCACCTGCTCAAGTGGATTGAAGCCGAGCGCGCCTGGGCCGTCGACTCGGTGTGGGCGGCCGGTGCCGCCTTCGACGCCGCCGTGCAAGCCACCGACGGCATCAACCGCCCCTGGCACCGCGCCCTCATCCATGAGCGCGCAGCCCTGTTCCACCTGGCCAAAGGCATGGAAGACAGCGCCAAGCCGCTGCTGACCATTGCCTGCGACCAATACGACGCTTGGGGTGCCGCCGGCAAGGTGCGCGAGCTCAAACGCCAGCACGCCTTCTTGCGTGCGGCCAGCGGCCTGTCGCGCACCGACTCTGGCAAGACCACCTCGGTGGTCGGCGCCGAGATGCTCGACCTGATGGCCGTGCTGCGCGCCTCACAGGCACTCAGCTCCGAGACCAGCCTCGCGCGGCTGACCGACCGTGTGAGCAAGGTGCTGGGCACCATCACCGGCGCCACCGGCGTGCAGCTGATCGTGCGGCCCGAAGAAGGCTCGAAGAGTTGGGTGATGGCCCACACGCTGGGCAGCGACAGCGCCCCATTGACGGCAGAGCAGGCTGGCGCGGCAGGCGAGCTCGCTTTCTCGGCCTTCCGCTATGCCGAACGCACCGGCGAGCTGCTGCTGATCGACGACGTGGCACGCGACGAGCGCTTCTCTTCCGACCCTTTCGCACAGACGGTCGAGCAGTGCTCGCTGATGTTCTCGCCCATGGTCAAACAAGGCCAGCTGCATGCCATGCTGGTGCTGGAGAACCGCCAGCGCCGCAACGCCTTCAGCGGCGACCGCCTCGACTCGGTGGCGTTGATCGCCGGCCAGCTCTCGGTCTCGCTCGACAACGCCTTGCTCTACGCATCACTGGAGAAGCGTGTGGCCGAGCGCACTGCGCAGCTGCGCCAGAAGACCAACGACATCAACGCCATGCTGCAAAACATGCCGCAAGGTGTATTGACGGTGATGAATGGCGGCAGCATTCACCCCGAGTACTCGGCCTACCTGGCGACCATTCTGGAGACCACCGAGATCGCTGATCGCCACGTGATGGAGCTGTTGTTCAGCGGCTCCAGCCTGGGTGCCGACAGCCTGTCTCAGGTCGACGCCGCCATTGCTTCGGTGATCGGCGAAGACGAGATGAACTACGAGTTCAACTCGCACCTCTTGGCCACCGAGTTCGACAAAACCATGGCCGACGGCCGCGTGAAGTCACTGGCCCTCTCGTGGTCACCGATTGCCGACGACAGCGGCAACGTCGACAAGCTCATGCTCTGCGTGCGCGATGTGACCGAGTTGAAGCGCCTGGAAGCCGAAGCCAACACCCGCAAGCGCGAGCTGCAGATGATCGGCGAGATCTTGGCCGTGAGCCAGGAGAAGTTCCACGAGTTCATCGACAGTGCACGTGGCTTCATCGGCGAGAACCGCACCCTGATCGAAAAGACG
>JBBRFR010000390.1:0-3809 GCA_038241485.1 Burkholderiales bacterium | reverse complement strand
TTTCGGCCACCCCGCAGTCGACCACGCTGAGCTCCATGCCCTGGATGCGTGCAAACACCGACACCGGCAGTTGCGAGGTCAACAGGCTTTGCACCAGGCGGGCCGTGGTCGGCTGGCCGGGGGCGGTGACGCCGTCGACCGCCAGGCCGTGGTCGGACGCGAATAGGGCAATCTGTGGCGCCTTGAAGCGTGGTTTGAGTGAGTTCTGCACCAGACCGAGGCGAATCGCCAGCGGTTCCAGTTCGCCGAGCTTGCCCGTCGTTTCACTGCGCCGCTTGAGCTTGTCGCGCAAGGCCCGCTCAAGCAGCGGGTTGGCGGTGGGGGCAATGAGTGATCGGCTGACAGGCATGGGGGTGTCTGGAGATCGGGTCTGTAAGTCAACGCGCAGCTTAGCGTGCGTTTGTGCAGCGGCAGCCGTCAGCGCAGAAACAGTTGGTACGCGGGGTTGTCGGTTTCGTCGACCCAAGGGTAGGTCAGGCCGGTGAGGAAATCCTTGAAGGCCTTCTTGTCACCACGCGGCACCTGGATGCCCACCAGGATGCGGCCGTAGTCGGCGCCTTGGTTTCGGTAGTGGAAGAGGCTGATGTTCCAACCCGGGTGCATGCTTGACAAAAACTGCATCAGCGCCCCCGGCCGCTCGGGGAACACAAAGCGGTAAAGCCGCTCGTCGCGTGCCAGCTCGCTGCGCCCACCCACCATGTGGCGCAGGTGTTGTTTGGCCAATTCGTCGTGGGTGAGGTCGACGGTCGCAAAACCGTGTTTGGCGAAACTTCGGGTGAGTTTCTCGGACTCGCCGCCGTTGCTGGTGGCCAGGCCGACAAAAACGTGGGCTTTCTTCTCGTCGGAGATGCGGTAGTTGAATTCGGTGACGCTGCGCGGGCCGATTAGCTCGCAAAAGCGCTTGAAGCTGCCACGTTCTTCAGGGATGGTGACGGCGAACACCGCTTCTCGCTCTTCACCCACTTCGGCTCGCTCGGCGACGAAACGCAGGCGGTCGAAATTCATGTTGGCGCCGCAGGTGATAGCCACCAGGGTCTGGCCTTTGAGCTTGTGCTTTTCGGCGTACTGCTTGATCGCCGCCACACCCATGGCGCCCGAGGGCTCGAGGATGCTGCGGGTGTCTTGAAACACGTCTTTGATGGCGGCGCACACGGCGTCGGTGTCGACGACCACGTAGTCGTCGACCAAGGCACGCGTGAGCCGAAAGGTCTCTTCGCCCACCAGCTTGACAGCGGTGCCGTCGGCAAACAAACCAACGTTGCTGAGCTGCACCCGTTTGCCGGCCTTGACCGAACGCAGCATGGCGTCAGAGTCGGTGGTTTGCACGCCGATGACCTTGATCTCGGGGCGCACCGATTTGATGTAGGCCGCCACGCCCGAGATTAGCCCGCCGCCACCGATGGCAACGAACACGGCGTCGATGGGCGCCTGGTGCTGGCGCAAGATCTCCACCGCGATGGTGCCTTGGCCGGCGATCACCTCAGGGTCGTCAAAGGGGTGCACGAAGGTGAGGCCGTTTTTTTTCTCCAGTTCGAGCGCATGCACATACGCGTCGGAGTAACTTTCGCCGAACAGCACCACCTCGCCGCCCAGCGCGCGCACCGCATCAACTTTGAGCTTGGGCGTGGTGATCGGCATCACGATCAGGGCTTTGCAGCCCAGCCGGTGTGCACCGAGGGCCACACCCTGGGCGTGGTTGCCGGCCGAGGCGCAGATGACACCGCGCTTGAGCTGGGCCGCATTCAGCCCCGACATCTTGTTGTAAGCCCCGCGCAGCTTGAAGCTGAACACCGGCTGGGTGTCTTCGCGCTTGAGCCAGACCTGGTTGCCCACACGCTTGGACAGGTTCTTGGCCAGTTCCAGCGGCGATTCGATGGCAACGTCATAGACGCGCGCCGTCAAGATCTTTTGCAGGTAGCTTGCGAGCCCGAGTTCGTCGGCCTGCGCCTTGACACGGCGTGGCTTGGCGGGGCGAACGGGGCCGGTCATGGCGTCTCCTGCGGTGTTGGGTTTGGGGGGGCGCCGGATCATACGGCGGGCCATTTGGCCCAGAAAAAAACCCAAGGCATTGCTGCCTTGGGTTGAATCCACCAATGGAGGAGGTGGAGGAGACAAACGGTCGGCGTGGAGCAGGTGAAAACTCAATCAACGCCAGTGTCGAGAGTGTAACAGGGTGCATGTTGCGCTGCAATAAGTTTCCCGCATCGCATGAACAAAACGGGGCTCTCTTTTGGGGGCAAGCACAATCACTGTTTTGGTGATCACTTCAGCAGTCGGAGCTGGCGATGGAATGCACGATCAATTGGGTGGCGGCGAGTGGCATGGCCTTCATCGCAGAAACCGGCAGTGGCCATGTGTTGACGATGGACGGCGCTCCAGACGGCGGTGGCCGCAACCTCGCGCCGCGGCCCATGGAAACCGTGCTGGCTGGCACCGGCGCTTGCACGGCCTATGACGTGGTGCTGATCCTCAAGCGCGGCCGCCATGCGGTGACTGGGTGCCAGGTTAAGGTGACCTCCGAACGCGCGGTGACAGACCCGAAGGTGTTCACGCGAATCAACATGCACTTCGTCGTCACCGGCAAGGCGTTGCCCGAAGCGGCCGTGCAACGGGCGATCCAGATGTCGCACGAGAAGTACTGCTCGGCGAGCATCATGCTGGCCAAGACGGCCGAGATCACCACCAGCCACGAACTTGTCGAGGCTTAAAACGCTGCGCTCAGAAAACGCAGCGCTCAGAGATGGCGCGCGGTGGTCGTCATGACCTTGGCGGCTGCGCGCATGGCCCAGCCAACGGGTGGGGGCAATGTGGAGGCACCGGCCTGCTGGGCTTGCGCGCCATGACGTGCTTCGTCTTCTTTCATCTGCTGCACGATGGCGCGTGAGGCGAGGTCGTTCTCTGGCAAGCGATCGAGGTGTGAGGCCAGGTGTTGTTCGACCTGCGCTTCGGTTTCGACAACAAAACCCAGGCTGACCTGGTCGCCAACCCGTCCGGCCAGCCACCCGACACCAAAAGCCCCTACGTACCAGAGCGGGTTCAGCAGGCTGGGGCGGGCGTTGAGTTCACGCAGGCGCTGATGAGTCCACGCCAGGTGATCCGTCTCTTCGCGGGCTGCGTGCTGGAAGCTCTCGCGCAACGCAGGATCGCGGGTGGCGAGCAATTGACCGTTGTACAGCGCTTGTGCACAGACTTCGCCAACATGGTTCACGCGCATCAATGAGCCGGACAGCCGGGCGTCTTGCTCGTCTAGCGGCGCTTGCTCCGAGCTGGGCTGAGGGCAAGGCCGTGCCGCTCTGTTCGCACTGGCGAGAGTGCGCAGTGCGTTGTCTGCGGCACTGAGCCAATCGTCCATGGTGGATCGGCGTCGGTTGTTGAGATGATGGGTGTTCATTCCCCCGAGATTACCCTAGGTGGGAAGCGATTTTGAGTCCCTTTTTTGATGTGGATTCATGGGTAGTTTCGAAGCTTGTGAGTTCAATTTTTTCTCGTTGTTCATTGACAACAAACGGCCCCCATTCCCTCTGTGAACCTTTGCAAGCCCATCGGCCCTCTGGTGCAATACGGCAACTTCCGCTGAGGAGTTCGGCCCGGTGCCCCCGAAGGGCGGGAAATGACCGGTACCTCTTGTTCAACTTAGGAGATAGTCGCAATGAAAAAATCTCTTCTCGCTCTCGCAGTGCTGGGCGCGTTCGCTGGTGTTGCATCGGCTCAATCGTCGGTGACCATTTACGGCATCATCGATCAGAGCGTCGCCAAGGGTAACGGCGGCACGGCTGGTACCGTCCCCACGGCTACTCCCGGTGTGCGAA
>JBBRFR010000389.1:0-3816 GCA_038241485.1 Burkholderiales bacterium | reverse complement strand
GCTGCGCGCTAACCTCTCGTGGCAAATCTCGACGCAATGGCTGCTGCGCAATGAATTGGGCGCCTACCAGGCCGACCGGCACTGGCGCAACGCCGAGAGCGTGAGCTTCGTCGCGCCTGACCGCATGAACCGCGACCAGGTCGACATCGCCCACGACCACAAGGTTTGGACCGATCGCATCGACCTGAGCCACCAGGGGCTGATCGGGGGCATGAAGAACCGCTTCGTGATCGGCCTCGAACACACCGAGACGAAGTTCGCCAGCCCGCGCCGTTTCTCTGACGGCTCGGCCGGCACCAACGCGGCATTGCAAGTGGCAGCCGTCAACCCGCAGGTTGGCTTCTTCAACCCCGACCCGACGCTTACCACCGGCGGCGGCAACCGCACAAACATTAGCGCCGATATTGCCAACACCGCCTTGTTCGCCGAAGACGCGCTGAAGCTGACTGACGCCCTCACGCTGGTGGCCGGGCTGCGCACGGAGTACCTCTCGCTTGAGCGCTCGATCAGCGACTTGAACACCGGCACGTTCACCGCCTTTGGCAGCTCGTACAAACCGAACTCGGCCCGCCTGGGGGCGGTGTATGACCTCACACCCGCGACCACGCTGTACGCGCAGTTCGTCAACGCCGCCGCTGCGGTGGGTGGCTCGAACCTTCTGCTGCAATCCTCCGCTGCCAGCAACTTCCGGCTCACACGCGGCAAGCAAGTCGAGATCGGGCTCAAACAAAGCCTGGCCGACCAGCGCTTCGACTGGACGCTCGCGCTCTACCAGATCGAGCAGAGCAACGTGCTCTCGCGCGACCCGGCCAACCCCGCCGCAACGGTCAACAACGGCCAGATGTCTTCAAAGGGTGTGGAGCTCTCCGCGGCCTGGCGCGCCACCCGCGAGCTGAGCCTGTCGGGCAACGTCGCCCTGTTGCAGGCGCAGTTCGACACCCTGGTCGAAGCCGGTGGCGTGTCGCGCGTGGGCAATTTGCCGCCCAACGTGCCCAGGAAGGTGGGCAGGCTCTGGGCCGACTACCGCTTCAACGGCCTGCCACTGGCGGTGGGTGCCGCCCTCAGCGGCACCGGGGGCAGCTTCACCAACAACGCCAACACCGTGCGCATGAACGGCTACTGGCTGGGCGACGTGTACGCCAGTTGGCGCACTGCGCCCGCGCTGCTGACCTTGCGCGTGCGCAACGTGACCGACGAGCTCTACGCCACCTGGGGCGGCGCCAACGCCAACAACCAGGTGATCCTCGGTGCACCGCGCACCATTGAGCTGTCGGCGAAATTCGACTTCTGACGCGAGGCTGTTCACCATGCTGCAAACCCAGGCCCTGAGCAAACAGTTCGGCGAGACCCGTGCGCTGGAAAGCGTCTCTTTGCGTGTCGACCCTGGTGAGATTTATTGCCTGCTGGGCGCCAATGGCGCAGGCAAGACCACGCTGGTCAACGTGTTCCTGAACTTCGTCACCCCCAGTGAAGGCCAGGCCACGGTTGATGGGCTCGACGTGACGCGCGAGCCGCTCGCTACCAAGCAGCGCCTGGCCTACATCCCCGAGCAGGTGATGCTGTACGGCACGCTCTCCGGACTGGAAAACCTGCGCTACTTTGCGGCGCTCGCCACCGGCCGCAAGGCGTCGAGTGACGAACTGCTGCGCCTGCTGGAACAAGCGGGCCTGGACGCCACAGCGGCGGTGCGCCGCGTCGCCACCTATTCGAAGGGCATGCGGCAAAAGGTGGGTATCGCCATCGCGCTGGCCAAGGACGCCCGCGCGCTGCTGCTCGACGAGCCCACCTCGGGCCTGGACCCGAAGGCCGCGGCGGAGTTTGCGCAGCTGCTGCGCGACGCGCGCGACCGCGGCGTGGCCGTGCTCACCACCACGCACGATCTTTTTCATGCCAAGCAGACCGGCACGCGCATCGGGATCATGCGTCAAGGCCACTTGGTCGCAGAGCTTCGCAGCGAAGACCTCAGCCACGCCGATCTTGAGGCCCTGTACCTGGAGCACATGAAATGATCATCGGCCTGATCGCCAAGCGCGAGTTCACCGAGTTCTGGCGCGACGGCCGGCTGCTGCTGGCTGGGGGCTTGATGCTGCTGCTGCTGGCGACTGCGCTCGCAGTGGGCTGGCAGCAGCAACGCGCCAACGATGCAGAACGAGTCGCAGCCCAGGCACTGGATTACGACGACTGGTTGAAGCAAAACGAACGGCACCCGCACGATGCGGCCCACCAGGGCATGCATGTTTTCAAGCCCGCCCCGGCGGCGGCCATCATCGACCCCGGCATCACACCATACGTGGGCTCGACGCTGTGGCTGCAGGCACACCGGCAGAGCGAGCTGCGTTTCAGGCCGGCGCAAGACGCCACCGGCCTGCAGCGCTTCGGCAGCCTGTCTGTGGCCTGGGTGCTGCAGGTGCTGGGGCCGCTGCTGGTCATCGTGCTCGGCTTCAACGCCTTTGCTGGTGAACGCGAGCAAGGCACCCTGCGGCAGGCGCTGAGCCTCGGCGTGGCCCCACGCCAGCTGCTGTGGGGCAAGGCCTTGGCCCTCGGCGGCGCCGTGGCGCTGTGCCTGCTGCCGGCGCTGGTGGCTGCAGGTGCTGCCGTGGTGTTGCAAGGTGGCGCCGACGCCGCCTTGCGCCTGGCGATGATGGTGCTCGGGTATGGGCTGTACTTCGGCATTGCCGTGCTGGGGGTGCTGGCCATCTCCGCCCTGGTGCCGAGCACCCGCCTGGCGCTGATCGTGCTGCTGGGCCTCTGGATTGCCGGTGTGACCCTGGCACCGCGGGCGTCGTCTGACCTGGCGCGCGAGATCTACCCCAGCCCGTCGCGCCAGGCGTTCAACCAATCCCTCGACACCGACCTCAACGCCCAGTACCAGCGCGCCTGGCGCGAGCAGCTGGGCACCGACAAGCGCTGGGGCGCGCAGTTGCCGCTGAACCGCTGGGGCATCGCCCTGCGCATCGATGACGAAGCCGGTTACGGCGTCACCGACCAGCACTTCGGTGAACTGTGGGATTCGTTCGCGCATCAACAACGAGCGCAGGAATGGGCGGGCCTGGTGGTGCCGCTGCTCGCGTTGCGGGCTTGGTCAATGGGCGCTGCGGGAACCGACTTTGCTGCCCACCGGCACTTCTCGGTCGCCGCCGAAAAGCAGCGCCGGCTGATGCAAGACCTGGTGAGCGAAGACCTGGTCGCGCATGCCGACCCCTTGGGCGACCGGCATTTCAGCTACCAGGCTGGCAAGGAACTGTGGGCCAAGGTGCCTCGCTTTGTGTACCAGCCGCCTTCTGCCAGCGTGGCCTTGCGCGCCAATGCGCTCAGCCTGGGCGTGCTGGTGACGAGCTTGTTGGCGTCGGCGCTGCTGGCGGCCTGGGCGGTGGGAGTTCGCAAGCCATGAGCACCTCAGCCTGGTTCACCCTCCGGCGCGTGATCACCCACGAAGCGCGACTGCTTTGGTCCGATCGCAGCTTGTGGGCGGTGTGCGGCCTGTTGGCAGTGCTGGTCGGCTTCGGCCTGTACAACGGCCTGGCCGAGACAGCGGCGCGCGAGCGTGTGTTGGCTGGCATCGAGGCGCAGCAGCCTGCGCGTGAAGCCAAGAACTTGACCCAATTGGGCCGTGTGCTCGCCGGGCAGGAGCGCCCCGACCCGTTCGCCAACCCGGCCGACCCGGCCTCGGTGGGCAGCGGCATGGGAGCGCGGTACGCGCTGATGCCGTACTCGGCCTTGTCACCCTTGGCGCTCGGCCAGTCGGACATGCAACCCAACTACTACCGGGTGAGCTACCGCAGCAAGGCAAGCTTCATGGATGACACCGAGCTGGAA
>JBBRFR010000388.1:0-3847 GCA_038241485.1 Burkholderiales bacterium | reverse complement strand
TATTGCTCTTCGGGGCACATCGACAGGACCAGCACCGGCGGGCTGTTCGACAAGGAGCGGATCGACCCCAGCACGTCCAGCCCGCTGCGCCCGTCCATGTTGATGTCGAGCAGCAACAAGTCGTAGCGCTGCGCCTTGATGAGCTCCAGCGCCTCGGTGCCGTTTCGCGCCTCGCCGGCCACGCGCATGTCGGGCTCGTCGAGCAAAAGCCGGCAGACGCCCGAGCGGAAGATCGTGTGGTCATCGGCAATGAGTACGTCGATCATGGTCGCTCCTACAACAATGGCGCCGACAGCACGAGCCGGGTGCCAGCCCCCGGTGTCGAGGTGATTGCCAGGTCGGCGCCGATCTCGCGCGCCCGCTCGGCCATGCTGAGCAGGCCCAGCGCGCTGCTGTTCTTCGCCATCGCATCGAAGCCGATGCCGTCGTCGGCCAGCGTCAAGACGAAGCACTCCCCCTCGATGTCCATGCTCACCGTCACCCGCTGGGCCTGTGCGTGGCGCGCCACGTTGGTGATCGCCTCGTGGAAGATGCGGTACACAGCCGTGCTGCGCTTGGGTGACAGGCGCAAAGACGGTGCCTGGGCTCTCAAGTCATGCTGCACGCCAAAACGCTGCGTGAACTCGGCCAGCTCGCGGGCGATCACCACCGACAGGTCGAGGTGATCGAGCTCGCTCGGACCGTCACGGCGTCGGGCTTGTCGAGCTTGGCGATGTTGGTGTCGAGGCCCATGTCAGAGGCGTATTCGAAAGACGCCGGCACCGCCTTTTGAAAGGCGTTGTCTTTGTTGATCATGCGGTCGAAGGTGAAGACCACGTCATTGGCGTTCAACTCGCGTGTGGGTTTGAACCACTCGGTGCTGTGGAACTTGACGCCCTTGCGCAGCTGAAAGGTGTAGACCAGACCGTCGGAGCTGACGCTCCAGCGCTCGGCCAGCCCCGGCACGAGGCGCGTGCCGCCGGTCTCGAACTCGACCAGCCGGTTGAACAGGGGCTGCGAGCTGGCGTTGAAGGTGGTGCCAGCGGTATAGCGCCCAGGGTCGAAGCCCTCAGGGCTGCCCTCGGAGCAGTAGATCAACGTGGTGGCAGCGTGTGCGCCGATGGGCGCCAGCAGCACCAGGGAAGCTGCCACGGTATGGCAGGCGATACGAAACATGTTTTTCATAGGCCGCCTTGTGGATGACGAACGACGGGCGAGTCTATTGCAATACCCGCGCCCGGTGCGGCTCTGGTGGTGGCCCGAGCCGACTGCTCTCACCCTGTCAGCTCAGGGCCGCCAGGTGTCGACCTTGAGCACACGCCGTTCGTCTTCGCTCAGGTAGCACAAGTAGGCACGGTCGCCGGTGTAGGCCCCGACCTCGCTCTTGGTGTTGAGCGTCAGCTTGTACTTGCGCGCCGCGATCGGCTTGCCGGCGTACTGAATGACCTCAGAACCCACTTTGGTGACCGAGCGGATGCGCGTGCTCTCGGGGTCTGGGAAATTCATTTGCGCCACACCTTCGCTGGCACACACGTCTTTGCCCACCGCCCCGGGCGCCGGCTCGGGGGCTGCACCGGCCGAGATGCGCGCCGGTGCGGCGTCGGGCGCACATGGGGTCTGGCTGTACGTGTTGCCACAGCGGTAGAGCTGTTGCGACTGCGCGGGCGCGGAGCAAGCGCACAGCACGGCAAAGGCCAGGGCTAAGTCAATTGGCAACCAGGTTTTCATGCGGTGGTCTCAGACGATCCGATGGCACGTATTCTGATGCCACGGCGAGCGGGGTCGGGCATCAACCGCCAGGCCCCGGACGACCGGGCCGAGCTGGCGCATCGACGGGTCGGCGCCCTGTTTTGCCCGGGCTTGATGCGGGTCAAACAGGCGCAAGAGAGGCCTCCATACGATAGGTGCACTTCAAATGCACCTTTAAATCGCATGAACACCTCTGCCTCTGCCCACGTGCCCGCCAAGGCGCTGGTTGACGTCCGCCAGATCACCCCACGCGAACGCCACCCGCTGATCTTTTCTACCTTCCGCGCGCTGCCCACCGGCCACGCCATGGAACTGGTGAACGACCACGACCCGCGCCCCTTGTTCTATCAATTCCAGGCCGAGCTGCCTGGCGGCTTCAGCTGGGATTACCTCGAAACCGGCCCCGACACCTGGCGCGTGCGCATCACCCGGGTCGCCACGGCCCAGGCCAGCGGCGGGTGCTGTGGCGGGTGCGGCTGCGCCTGACCCCGTACTGGCCCCGATGCGCGAGCAATACGCGATGACCGACAACAGCCTGCCAGCCGCCGCCGACCGCGCGGCGCTCTTGTGGTTCGCACGCTCGCATGATGTAAGACCTATTGCCACACCTGCCACCCAAACCCCATGAAACTCACCGGCTTCACCGACTACAGCCTGCGCGTGCTGATCTATTTGGCCGCGCAACCGGGTCGGCGCGCCACGGTGGCCGAGATCGCCAGCGTGTTCGAGGTCTCGGAGAACCACCTCACCAAGGTGGTTCACTTCCTCGGCAAAAACGGCTGGCTCGCCAACGTGCGCGGCAAAGGCGGCGGGCTGGGCCTGGCGCAAGAGCCGCAAGACATCGTGATCGGCCAGGTGGTGCGCCACACCGAAGGCATCGACATGCCAGCCGAGTGTTTTGGCGAGGGCCATGGCCACTGCCGCATCGAGCACATTTGCCAATTGCGCGGGGTACTGCAAGAGGCGGTAGAAGCCTTTTACGCGGTGCTCGACCACTACACGCTGGCCGACCTGGCGCACAACCGCAAGGCGCTGTCGCGCGTGCTGTTCATGCAGCCCGCGGCCGGCCACGGATGAAAGGCCACGATGAGCGCACTCTTTCCGTATGACGGGCCACCCGAGCTGCAGCGACGAATCGTCGATGCGCTGACCCGCGTGGTCGACCCGCAGGTGGCGCTGTCGATCGTCGAGGTCGGCCTGTTCTATGGCGTGCAGGTCACACCCGCCAAGGCCCCTCTGCGCATGACCATGACCTCGGTGGCCTGCCCGGTGGCCGATCTGATCATCGACGAGGCCGAGACCGAGTTCGACCGTGTGCTGCGAGCCGACATGGCGATCCACGTCTTCATCGTCAGCGTCGTGATGGGCCACGCGCCGGTGATCCTGCCGGCAGTGGCCGGCGTCAAGCTGCACTACGGGCGCTGGTTCTATGCACCGCTGGCGCTGTTGCACCTCTCTCTGGTGCTGCGGCTTGGCGACGGTTTTTCAGACAACGATTGGCGCAGCACAGGGGCGTCGCTGAATGCGCTGGCCCTGCTCTTGTTCGCCCTCACCCTGGCCGGCTCGGCCCTCGCCTGGCGGCGCCACCACGCCCCAACGAAGCTTTCACACAGGACACCTTGATGGCCACGCTCATCCGCATCGAAGAACCCCCTCGCCGCCCCAGCGCCGCGCCGCAAGGTTTTGCCTTGTGGGAGCTGGGCTTTCGCCCCTTCTATCTGCTGGCGAGCAGCTTTGCCGCGCTCTCCATCTTGGTGTGGGCCGCGCAGTTCAGCGGCTGGCTGCCACGCCCCTACTTGGCCGGCCCCTTGTGGCATGCGCACGAGATGTTGTTCGGCTTCACCATCGCCGTGGTGGTGGGCTTCTTGTTCACCGCGGGGCGCAACTGGTCGAACCGGCCCACACCCACCGGCTGGCGGCTGGCCGCGCTCGCTGCGCTGTGGCTGGCCGGTCGGCTGTTGGTGTTGACGCCTTATGGCTGGGCTGCGGCCATCGTGAGCGCGGCCTTCCCCATCGCCGCCGCCGTGGCGCTGGCCATTCCGTTCTGGGCCGCGCGCAACAAGCGCAACTACTTCTTCGTCGGCCTGCTGCTCTTGCTGGGCATGGCCGACCTCGGCAT
>JBBRFR010000387.1:0-3852 GCA_038241485.1 Burkholderiales bacterium | reverse complement strand
CCAGCATTTCGCCCGAGGCGATACGGACCACCAGGGCATCGCCGATCCCGCCCGCTGCGCCGCTGCCGGCAACGCGACCGGGCGTAGCGCGCCTGGGGGGGCTCCGCAGGGGGGTCAGGGGGGGTCAAAAACAGAGCGCTGGGAAGCGCGTTCTGTGCCAGCCGGGAAGTGTAGGGGAGTCTAGGTGGGAACCCGGGGCCTGTCAACGCTCTTATGTCTTATATAAGACATCTTTCAGTGGTGTCGTGGACGCGGGGCGAGCGGTGTGCTGCAATCTCGCCATGGCCACGTCGACCCCTACCCCTGCTGCATCCCGCCCGGCGGAAGGGGGCGGCGATGGCCCGGCGTTCAGCCCGCTGTACCAGCAGATTAAAGTGCTGATCACGCGCAGCCTGCAAAGTGGCGAGTGGAAGCCGGGCGAAGCCATCCCGAGCGAAATCGAGCTGGCCGCGCGCTTCAAGGTGAGTCAGGGCACGGTGCGCAAGGCCATCGATGCGCTTGCCGACGAAAACCTGGTGGTGCGCCGTCAAGGCAAGGGCACTTTTGTTGCCACGCACGCCGAAAAAAAGATCCAGTACCGGTTTTTGCGCCTCACGCCCGACACCGGCGAGGCGGGTGGCATGGAGCGGCGTTTTATCGACTGCCGCCGCATGCGTGCGCCGGCCGACATCGCCCGCGCATTGGAACTCAAAGCCGGCGACACCGCCGTGCAGGTGCGACGCCTGCTTCACTTCCTGGGGCGCCCGGTGGTGCTGGACGACATCTGGCTACCCGGTCACCTTTTCAAAGGGTTGACGGCCGAGCGCCTGAGCGAATACCAGGGCCCGATGTACGGCCTGTTCGAGACCGAGTTTGGTGTTCGCATGATTCGCGCCGAAGAACAACTCCGTGCCGTGGCCGCTGATGCGGCTGCTGCCGAGCTGCTGCAGCTGGACGTGGGTGCGCCCTTGTTGAGCGTGGAGCGCCTGTCGCGCACCTATGGCGACAAGCCCGTAGAGCTGCGCCGTGGCCTGTACAACACCGATGCCCACTATTACCGCAATGAACTGAGCTAATTGGCGCGAGACGCATGGAGCCTGTACAAATGCAGGCGTCCCCAGCGAAACGCTGCTGCATTGCAATAAACTCCGAAAGTTTCGTCTGGTTTCACAAGGTTGGGTATGGCAGTCACATCAAAACAAAGACCCGGTTCAAATATGAAGCTGATCGAGGCGACGCAGTACAGGCTGCCGCCTGCAGCGGTCGTGTCCATTCTCCACCGTGTGAGCGGCATCCTGATGTTTGTGCTGATGCCCTTCATCATCTGGATGTTCGACACCAGCCTCACCTCCGAGATCACCTACGGCCAGTTCACCAGCGTCTTTGTCGGTGGCTTCGGTTTTCTGCCGGCGTGGTTCATCAAGCTGGTGGTGCTGGGCCTGATCTGGGCCTACCTGCACCACTTCATCGCCGGCCTGCGCCACCTCTGGATGGACGCCACCCACGCGGTGTCCAAGGAATTTGGTCGCACCTCCGCTTTGGCCACGTTGGGCCTGAGCATCGTGCTCACGCTGGCGCTCGGCTTCAAGCTGTTCTTTTGAGTATTTGAGTTTCAGGCAAACAACATGACGACACCGAATTACGGCTCCAGGCGCGTGGTGGTCGGCGCGCACTACGGGCTGCGCGACTGGCTGGCGCAGCGCGTGACCGCCGTGCTGATGGCACTTTTCACGCTGGTCGTGATCGTGCAGGTGCTGCTGCCCGGCAAGATGGGCTACGACAAATGGGCCGGCATCTTCAACCCGCAATGGATGCGTGTGTTGACCTTCGTGACCATCGTGGCGTTGCTGTACCACGTGTGGGTTGGCATTCGTGACGTGCTGATGGACTACGTGAAGCCGGTTGCCGTCAAGCTGGTGCTCCAGGTGAGCACCATCGTCTGGCTGGTGGGCTGTGCGGGCTGGGCCATCCAAGTGCTGTGGAGAATGTGATCGTGACTGCAACCCTCTCAAAAAGAAAATTCGACGTCGTGATCGTCGGGGCCGGCGGCTCCGGCATGCGCGCCTCATTGCAGCTGGCACAAGCCGGCCTCAACGTCGCCGTGTTGTCCAAGGTGTTCCCGACCCGCTCGCACACCGTGGCAGCGCAAGGTGGCATTGGCGCCTCGCTCGGTAACATGTCTGAGGACAACTGGCACTACCACTTCTTCGACACAGTGAAGGGCTCCGACTGGCTGGGCGACCAAGACGCCATCGAGTTCATGTGTCGTGAAGCGCCCAAGGTGGTGTACGAGCTTGAACACTTCGGCATGCCGTTCGACCGCAACCCCGACGGCACCATCTACCAGCGCCCCTTCGGCGGCCACACCGCCAACTACGGCGAAAAGCCCGTGCAACGCGCCTGCGCCGCAGCCGACCGCACAGGCCACGCGATGCTGCACACGCTGTACCAGCAGAACGTGAAGGCACGTACACAATTCTTCGTCGAGTGGATGGCGCAAGACCTGATCCGCAATGCTGACGGCGACGTTGTCGGTGTCACCGCGCTGGAAATGGAAACCGGCGAGCTGCACATTTTTGAAGCCAAGACGGTGCTGCTCGCCACCGGCGGGGCAGGGCGCATCTTCGAAGCGTCCACCAACGCCTTCATCAACACCGGCGACGGCCTGGGCATGGCGGCACGCGCTGGCATCCCGCTCGAAGACATGGAGTTCTGGCAGTTCCACCCGACCGGCGTTGCCGGCGCGGGCGTGTTGCTGACCGAAGGCTGCCGCGGTGAAGGCGCGATCCTGCGCAACGGCGATGGCGAGCGATTCATGGAGCGTTATGCCCCCACATTGAAGGACTTGGCGCCTCGAGATTTCATCTCGCGCTGCATGGACCAGGAGATCAAGGAAGGGCGCGGCTGCGGCCCCAACAAAGATTACATCGTGCTCGACATGACCCACCTGGGCGCCGAGACCATCATGAAGCGCCTGCCCAGCGTGTTCGAGATCGGCCACAACTTTGCCAATGTCGACATCACCAAGGAGCCGATTCCCGTGGTGCCGACCATCCACTACCAGATGGGCGGTGTGCCGACCAACATCCACGGCCAGGTGGTCGCACCGAAAGACGGCAACCCGAATGCCGTGGTGAAGGGTTTGTACGCCGTGGGCGAATGCTCCTGCGTCAGCGTGCATGGTGCCAATCGCCTGGGCACCAACTCGCTGCTCGACCTGCTGGTGTTCGGCAAGGCAGCCGGTGACCACATCGTGGCAAGCGGTCTGAAGCAACAGGCCAACAAGCCGCTGCCCGCCGATGCCGCTGACCTGACGCTGAAGCGTTTGGCTCGCCTTGACAACAGCACCGGCGGTGAGTATGCGCAAGACGTGGCCAACGACATCCGCAAGTCGATGCAGCAGCATGCCAGCGTGTTCCGCACCCAGGCCATGATGGACGCCGGCGTGATGGAGATCAAGGCACTGGCCGAGCGCGTGAAGGGCATCCACCTGGCTGACAAGTCCAAGGTGTTCAACACCGCCCGCATTGAGGCGCTGGAAGTCGATAACCTGATCGAGGCGGCGATGGCCACCATGATCTCGGCCGCCGCCCGCCGCGAAAGCCGTGGCGCCCACTCGGTCGACGAATACGGTGACACACCCGAGCACCCGAACGGCCGCAACGACGCCGTGTGGATGAAGCACACGCTCTGGTACAGCGAGGGCAACCGGCTCGACTACAAGCCGGTGAACCTGAAACCGCTGACCGTTGAGTCGATTCCGCCCAAAGTCCGCACCTTTTGAGGACAGACATGACAATGAATGCAACCACACTGCGGGCCGAGCGCCGGGCCGCTCCCAAGCCGGCCCCCGCCAGCCGCGAGGCGCGGTTA
>JBBRFR010000386.1:0-3877 GCA_038241485.1 Burkholderiales bacterium | reverse complement strand
CGTCACGCTGCTGTACCTCATTGCGAGCGTCTGCTTCATCCAGGCCTTGAAGGGCCTGTCGCACCCCACCACCTCGATCCGCGGCAACCTGTTCGGTATGGTGGGCATGGCCATCGCCGTGGTGACCACCGGCGCATTGATCTACAAGCTCTCGCAAGGCAACGTGCTCGGCCTGGGCTGGGTCATGCTGGGCCTGCTGGCCGGTGCCGCCTATGGCGCCTACCGCGCCAAAACGGTCGAGATGACCAAGATGCCCGAGCTGGTGGCTTTCTTCCACAGCATGATCGGCCTCGCGGCCGTGTTCATTGCGGTGGCGGCGGTGGCCGAGCCGGCAGCCTTCCAGATCGTCAAGACGGCCGGCGACCCCATTCCCACGGGCAACCGCCTGGAGCTCTTTCTCGGTGCGGCCATTGGCGCCATCACCTTCAGCGGCTCGGTGATCGCCTTCGGCAAGCTGTCGGGCACCTACAAGTTCCGCTTGTTCAAGGGCGCGCCGGTGGTGTTCCCGGGCCAGCACATGCTGAACCTGGCGCTGGGCATCGCCACCATCGGCCTCGGCCTGGTGTTCATGTTCACTGGCAGCTGGCCGGCGTTTTTTGCGATGCTGGCACTGAGCTTTGTGATGGGCGTGCTAATCATCATCCCGATCGGCGGTGCTGACATGCCGGTGGTGGTGTCCATGCTCAACAGCTACTCGGGCTGGGCGGCAGCGGGCATTGGCTTCTCGCTCAACAACAGCATGCTGATCATTGCAGGCTCGCTGGTGGGCTCGTCGGGCGCGATCCTGAGCTACATCATGTGCAAAGCCATGAATCGCTCGTTCTTCAATGTGATCCTGGGGGGCTTCGGTGGTGACGCCACCACCGCCGTTGCGGGCGGCGGCGAACAGCGGCCGGTCAAGAGCGGCAGCGCCGACGACGCGGCCTTCGTGCTCGGCAACGCCGAAACCGTGGTCATCGTGCCGGGTTATGGCCTGGCCGTGGCGCGCGCCCAGCACGCGGTGAAAGAACTCGCCGCCAAACTCACCGAAAAAGGCATCACCGTCAAGTACGCCATTCACCCGGTGGCCGGGCGCATGCCGGGCCACATGAACGTGCTGCTGGCTGAGGCCGAGGTGCCTTACGACCAGGTTTTCGAGATGGAAGACATCAACGGCGAGTTCGGCCAGGCCGACGTGGCGATCATCCTGGGCGCCAACGACGTGGTGAACCCTGCCGCCCACACCAAGGGCAGCGCGATCTACGGCATGCCCATCCTGGAGGCCTACAAGGCCAAGACCATCATCGTCAACAAGCGCTCGATGGCCGCGGGTTACGCCGGCCTCGACAACGAGCTGTTCTACATGGACAAGACCATGATGGTGTTCGGCGACGCCAAGAAAGTCGTTGAAGACATGGTCAAAGCCATCGAATAGAAAGCCCCCTCCAGGCCCCCGCACCCCCTAAGGCCCGGATTTCCCCGGGCCTTGGTCGTTGTGAGCACTCATCGTCAAAAAATAGAACGACCGTTCGACGCTCGAAACCCCTGATGCGGGCCGCTTCAGGTGTGCGTCAGAATCGCGCATTTCGCACAACTGTTGCACCGGAGAATCTGATGGACAAGACATGGCTCAAGCAATACCCCGCAGGCGTGCCTGAGCAAATTGACTTCAACCAGTACGCCTCACTGACGGCACTGATCGAAGAAGCATTCAAGAAGAACGCAGCCGCCACGGCCTACAAGTTCATGGGCAAGGGCTATACCTTTGCCCAGATCGACGAGCAGTCGCGCGCCTTTGCCGCCTACCTGCAGTCGCAAGGGCTGGAAAAGGGCGACCGTGTGGCCATCATGATGCCCAACACGCCGCAGTACCCGATCGCCGTGGCCGGCATCCTGCGCGCTGGGCTGGTGGTGGTCAACGTGAACCCGCTGTACACGCCGCGCGAGTTGGAACACCAGCTCAAGGACTCGGGCGCCAAGGCCATCGTCATCATCGAGAACTTCGCCTCCGTGTTGCAGGCCTGCTACGCCGCGGTGCCCACGAAGAAGGTCATCCTCGCGAGCATGGGCGACCTGCTCGGCTTCCCCAAGGGCCTGATCGTCAACTACGTCGTGCGCAACGTGAAGAAGATGGTGCCAGCCTTCACGCTGCCCGGCTTGGTGCGCTTCAACGACGCCGTGGCCGCCGGCCGCAAGGCGGCTTACCGCGCGCCCGACCTCAAGGCCACCGACATCGCCGTGCTGCAGTACACCGGCGGCACCACCGGCGTGAGCAAGGGCGCCGTGCTGCTGCATCGCAACCTGGTGGCCAACACGCTGCAGTGCGAAGCCTGGTACCAACCTGCGCTGAAGAAGATCCCCGCGGGCGAACAACCCGTCACGGTGTGCGCCTTGCCGCTGTATCACATCTTCGGTTTCACCTCGAACATGATGCTGTCGATGCGAACCGGTGGCTGCAACATCCTGATCCCCAACCCGCGCGACATCCCGGCGGTGTTGAAGGAGCTGTCGCGCGAGCGCGTGCACAGCTTGCCGGCGGTGAACACGCTGTTCAACGCGATGGCCAACCACCCCGATTTCGGCACCGTCGACTGGAGCCACCTGAAGATTTCGCTCGGCGGCGGCATGGCCGTGCAGCAGGCCACGGCCAAGCTGTGGCTTGAGAAAACCGGTTGCCCGATCTGCGAGGGTTATGGCCTGTCGGAAACCTCA
Source organism: Burkholderiales bacterium (assembly GCA_038241485.1). Lineage (GTDB taxonomy): Bacteria > Pseudomonadota > Gammaproteobacteria > Burkholderiales > Burkholderiaceae_C > Rhizobacter. The sequence goes on along the minus strand of JBBRFR010000386.1, from coordinate 1,186 downwards.
CCCTCGGCCACCTGCAACCCGACCGACAGCGACGCCTTCACCGGCACCATCGGCCTGCCCCTGCCCAACACCGAGGTGACGCTGCTCGACGACGACGGCAAGGAAGTGCCCATGGGCACGCCGGGTGAAATTGCCATCCGCGGCCCGCAGGTGATGGCCGGCTACTGGCAGCGCCCTGACGAAACCGCCAAGGTGATGACGGCCGACGGCTTCTTCCGCACCGGCGACATCGGCACGGTCGATGCGCGTGGCTACTTCAAGATCGTTGACCGCAAGAAAGACATGATCCTGGTGAGCGGCTTCAACGTCTACCCCAACGAGGTGGAAGACGTGGTCACGCAGATGCCCGGCATCCTGGAGTGCGCGGCGGTGGGTGTGCCCGACGCCAAGGCCGGCGAGGCCGTCAAGCTGGTGATCGTGCGCAACAACCCTGCTGTCACCGAAGCCGACGTGCGTGCGTACTGCGAAGCCAACATGACCGGCTACAAGCGGCCCAAGGTGGTGGAGTTTCGCAACGAGCTGCCCAAGACGCCGGTGGGCAAGATCCTGCGTCGAGAGCTGCGCGACAAGGCCTGATCGCGCAGGCACCCCGGCGCGCGGAGATCACCTGCCGCACGCCGGGAGTTCATGACCTTTTGGCACGGCCCCGGTTCTAATACGCAGACAAAGCGGTGCCGCAGCGCGCGCACCGAGCAACCGCCTGCGGTGGGCGCCATCCGCGCACACTCGGCGTCTGCGATGAGGTTTTCCGCCGGAGGTCGTGTGTGATTTGGTGCAAGACAGGTGAGGGAAGAGCGGAGGTGCAGGCCCGCGCCCTGGTGAAAGAACGCGCGCAGCGCAACCTGCTGCTGTTGGTTGACGGCGTCAAGAGCGAAGAGATGCTGCTCGCCAACGTGGCCGGCCTGAAGCCCGAAGACTTCACCTTGCTCGAATCCCTGAACCTGATCACGCCGGTGGCCGGCTCGTCGAGCCGCTCAAGCACTGAAAAGGCGCCTGCATTCGCAGAGACCGAGCCCGCCGACGGCGGTTTTCTCGACTATCCGAAGTTCACTGCTGCGCTTACCCAGCTGATTTCCAGCGAACTGGGTTTGCGCGGCTTCACGCTGACCCTGTCCGTCGAAAAGGCCAGCACCATCGAAGAACTGCGCAGCGTGGCCGACCGTGTGCTCGACCAGATCCGTGACCG
>JBBRFR010000385.1:0-3880 GCA_038241485.1 Burkholderiales bacterium | reverse complement strand
GCCGGTGACGCCTGATGCATCGCCCAGCACTTCGTCGAGCGTCTGCCACAGGTGCAGCTCCATCTTGCCGGTGGCCACTTTTTCCATCAGCTTGTCGATCAGGATGGCTTCGGCGCGGAACTTGTCGCGGCGGTGAACCAGGTGCACCTTGCGGGCGATGTTCGACAGATAAAGCGCCTCTTCGACGGCGGTGTTGCCGCCGCCGACCACGCACACGTCTTGATCGCGGTAGAAAAAGCCGTCGCATGTGGCGCAACCGCTGACCCCGCGCCCCATAAAGGCTTCTTCAGAGGGCAGCCCGATGTACTTGGCCGATGCGCCAGTGGCGATGATGAGCGCGTCACAGGTGTAGGTGCCCGAGTCGCCCTTGAGCGCGAACGGGCGCTTGGAGAGGTCGACCTGATTGATGTGGTCGAACACGATCTGTGTGTTGAAGCGTTCGGCGTGCTGCAAGAAACGTTGCATCAGATCAGGCCCTTGCACGCCCATCACGTCGGCAGGCCAGTTGTCGACCTCGGTGGTGGTCATCAGTTGACCGCCTTGCGCGATGCCGGTGACAACCATGGGTTTGAGATTGGCGCGTGCTGCGTAAATGGCCGCGGTATAGCCCGCAGGGCCGGAGCCCAGAATCAGAACTTGGGCGTGTTGGTTAGTTTGGCTCATGAGGAAAATGGCAATGTGAAAACGACAAAGCAAACGCGAGAAATGGCAGTCTTACATGGGGTTGACGCCGACTGGCGTCAATTCGTGTAATGGTGACAATACTGATATTTAGTGGAAACGTTAGTTTTCCACGTTTGAATCCTTAGACTGCGTAATCGACACAAGGAGGTTCTCCGATGGCCATGTTGTCCAACCTGGACTTGATTCGGCGGGTGCCGCTGTTTTCCCTGCTGACCAACGAGCAGGCCTCAGCCATCGCCGACAGCGTGGTGAAGCGCCGGTTTCGCCGCGGTGAAATTATCGTGGAGCATGGCAAGAAGTCGAACGCGCTGTACATCCTGCTGACCGGGCGTGCACGGGTGCTGACTTCGGATTCGCGTGGCCGCGAGGTGATTCTCGCGGTGCTGCAACCAGGCCACTATGTCGGCGAGATGAGCCTGATCGACAACGAGCCGCATTCGGCCACGGTGCGCGCCGAGGTGCAAACCGACATGCTGATCCTGGGTCGCGCCGAGTTTGCGCGCTGCCTGCCTGAGAACTCCAGCCTGTCTTACGCGATCATGCGTGGCTTGGTGCAGCGCCTTCGCAGCGCCGACCGCCAGATTGAATCGCTGGCCCTGCTCGACGTGTATGGCCGCGTGGCGCGTTCGCTGCTCGACATGGCCGAAGACGACGGCGACGTGAAGATCATCCGCAACAAGGTCTCGCGCCAGGACATGGCCAAGATCGTGGGTGCTTCGCGCGAGATGGTGAGCCGTGTGATGAAAGACCTGGAAGACCGCGGCATGGTCGAGACCCAGGAAAACGGTTCGGTCATCATCAAGGAACGCCTGACAGGCTGACCGTGTTGCGCCACCGGGCCGCATGTCGTTTGCGCCCGGTCGCTTCGGCCACAATGGCTGCATGACATTTCCGCTTGGATCGCTTCGCCCCGATGCGGGCAACAACGCGTCAAACAACGCGTCGGGCGCAGGTACCTACACACGTGATGGGTCGCCCCCCAAGCTGAGCGCGCCGTTCGAGCCTGCGGGTTTGCGTGCGCGCTTTGGCGTGCTTGTGGGGGGCGTGTTGTGGTTGTTAGCGTTGATCGCCATGGCCACGCACAACCCGGCGGATGCCGCGTTCTCTACCTCGGGCACGGGTGCCTTGCCGATCAACAAGATTGGCGCGTTGGGTGCGAGCTTCTCTGATCTCGTTTTTGTGCTGTTTGGTTATTCCGCTTGGTGGGGGTTGGTGATCAGCCTGCGCGCCTGGCTCGGTGCGCTGGCCCGTGTGTTGCGTGGTGGTGATGCCCCCGGGGTTCATCGGCCGCAGTGGCCGGTGTGGATGTTCTGGCTGGGCGTGTTTCTGTTGCTGAGCGCCAGCTGCGCACTTGAATGGACGCGGCTCTACCAACTAGAAACGCGTGTCGCGGGTGGCAATGCCGGCGGTGTGCTCGGCTACCTGCTGGGGCCGGTGAGCCAGAAGTTGTTGGGCTTTGCCGGCTCGGGGGTGCTGTGGATTGCGGTGCTGGTGGCGGGTTTGTCGCTGGCCTTCCGCTTCTCTTGGCTGCGGGTTGCCGAAGGCATTGGGCAGTGGGTTGATTCGCTGCGCGAGCGCCGCGTCGAGCGCATTGAGCGCGCCGAAGACCAACGCATTGGCGAGCAGGCCTTGCGTGAACGTGAGCATGTGGTCGAGTTCGAGCACCAGCTGCACGAAGACCATGTGCCCATCGTCATCGAGACACCGATGATCGAGGTGCCCAAGTCAGAGCGTGTGGTGAAAGAGCGCCAGAAGCCGCTCTTCACCGAGCTGGCCGATACCAAGCTGCCGCAGGTTGACTTGCTCGACGCCGCGCCGGGCCGCGTGGAAAGTGTGACCCCGGAGACGCTGGAGATGACCTCGCGCCTCATCGAGAAGAAGTTGAAAGACTTTGGCGTTGAGGTGCGCGTGGTGGCCGCCTCGCCCGGCCCGGTGATCACACGCTACGAGATCGAGCCCGCTACCGGTGTGAAGGGCGCGCAGATCGTCAACCTCGCCAAAGACCTGGCACGCTCGTTGAGCCTGGTGAGCATCCGTGTGGTTGAAGTGATCCCGGGCAAGAACTACATGGCGCTGGAGCTGCCCAACGCCAAGCGCCAGACCATTCGCCTGAGCGAGATCCTCGGCTCGCAGGTTTACAACGACGCCGCTTCGCAGCTCACCATGGGCTTGGGCAAAGACATCATCGGCGCGCCGGTGGTGGCCGACCTTGCCAAGATGCCGCACTGCCTGGTGGCCGGCACCACCGGCTCGGGCAAGTCGGTGGGCATCAACGCGATGATCCTGAGCCTGCTCTACAAGGCCGAAGCACGTGATGTGCGGCTCATTCTCATCGACCCGAAGATGCTCGAAATGAGCGTCTACGAGGGCATTCCTCACCTGCTCGCGCCCGTGGTCACCGACATGAAGCAGGCCGCCAACGCGCTCAACTGGTGTGTGGGCGAGATGGAGCGGCGCTACAAGTTGATGAGCAAGCTGGGTGTGCGCAACCTCGCGGGCTACAACAAGAAGATCACCGAAGCCGCCGAGCGAGGCGAGACCTTGGGCAATCCTTTCAGCCTGACGCCTGAACAGCCCGAGCCGTTGGAGCGCCTTCCTTTCGTCGTGGTGGTGATCGACGAACTTGCCGACCTGATGATGGTGGTGGGCAAGAAGATCGAAGAGCTGATCGCGCGCCTGGCGCAAAAGGCACGCGCTGCCGGCATCCACTTGATCCTCGCCACGCAGCGCCCAAGCGTTGATGTGATCACCGGCCTGATCAAAGCCAACATCCCGACGCGTTTGAGCTTTCAGGTCAGCAGCAAGATCGACAGCCGCACCATCCTCGACCAGATGGGCGCCGAGGCGCTGCTGGGTATGGGCGACATGCTGTACATGCCATCGGGCACAGGGTTGCCGATCCGCGTGCACGGCGCGTTTGTGAGCGACGACGAAGTGCACCGTGTCGTGAAATACCTCAAGCAGCAGGGTGAGCCCAACTACATCGAGGGCATTCTTGAAGGGGGTGTGCTCGATGGCGAAGGTGATGTGGCCACCGCCGACATGCCCGGTGGCGGCAACGGCGAATCCGACCCGATGTACGACCAGGCGGTAGGCATCGTGTTGCAGCATCGCCGGGCGTCGATCTCGCTGGTGCAGCGCCATCTGCGCATTGGCTACAACCGCGCAGCCAGATTGCTGGAACAAATGGAGAAAT
>JBBRFR010000384.1:0-3881 GCA_038241485.1 Burkholderiales bacterium | reverse complement strand
GGCGACAACTTCGAGGTGGTCTATGCCAAGTGGAGCATCCAGGCCGAAAACCCGGTCGCGCTGATCGACAAGGTGGCCGACAAAAAGGGCACGCGCAAGCAGGCCGAGGCTTATCTCAAGTTTTTGTGGTCGGACGAGGCGCAAGCCATTGCGGCCAAGCACCAACTGCGCCCACGCTCGCCCGCACTGCTGGCCCAGTACGCAAAAGATTTCCCCAAGGTGAACACCTTCACCATCGACGAAGCTTTTGGTGGCTGGACAAAAGCGCAGAAAGAACACTTCGACGACGGCGCCATCTACGACCAGATCCTCGCTGCTGGCAGAAAGAACTGAGCGGCATTGCCTTGATGTCTCACCGTGCTCCGTTTGGGTTGAGCTTGTCGAAGCCGGCGCCGTGCTGTGCGCTGCCCTTCGACGGGCTCAGGGTGAACCTCTGAACCATGTTTTTATCCCGCACCTTGCTGCGGCGGCACAGTGTGCTGCCGGGCTTCGACCTGGCCCTGGGCTTCACGCTGCTGTACCTCAGCTTCATCGTGTTGATCCCGCTGTCGGCCGCGTTCCTCAAGACCTTCACCATGACCTGGCCGGCCTTCTGGGAGGCCGTGGCCTCGCCGCGTGTGGTGGCCTCGTACCGGCTCACCTTTGGCGCGTCGTTTCTGGCGGCGCTGGTCAATGCCTTTTTCGGTTTGATCATTGCGTGGGTGCTGGTGCGCTATGAGTTCCCGTTCAAGCGGGTGATCGACGCGCTGGTTGACTTGCCGTTTGCGCTGCCCACGGCGGTGGCCGGCATTGCACTCACCGCCCTCTACTCAGGTAACGGCTGGATCGGCCAGTACCTGCCGTTCAAGGTGAGCTTCACGCCAGTGGGTGTGTTTGTGGCGCTCACCTTCATCGGCTTGCCGTTCGTCGTGCGGACCGTGCAGCCTGTGTTGGAAGAGATGCAATGGGAGCTGGAAGAAGCCGCCGCGACCCTGGGCGCCACTCGCTGGCAGACCTTCACGCGGGTGATCTTCCCGTTCATCTCGCCGGCCTTGCTGACCGGCTTTGCGCTCGCGTTTGCCCGCGCGCTGGGCGAATACGGCTCGGTGATCTTCATTGCCGGCAACATGCCGATGGTGTCGGAGATCACACCGCTCTTGATCATCACCAAGCTGGAGCAGTACGACTACACCGGCGCCACCGCGATTGCCGTGGTGATGCTGTTGGCCGCCTTCGTGATGCTGCTCACCATCAACATGCTGCAGGCCTGGACGCGCAAGCGGCAGGGGCGCTGAGATGAGCACCCTCCCCATCAACACCGACATGACGACACCTCGCAGCGCCCCGGTGCGCAACGCGCTCGCCGCCACCGCCGAGCCGGCGTGGGTGCGGCGCACGCTGATCGGCATCACGCTCGCGTTCCTCACGCTGTTTCTCTTTGTGCCCTTGTTTGCGGTGTTCTTCGAAGCCTTGAAGAAGGGCGTTGACGTCTACCTCGCCGCCATCACCGAAGCCGACGCACGCTCGGCCATCTGGCTCACGCTGGTGGCCGCCGGCATCTCGGTGCCGCTCAACCTGGTGTTTGGCGTGGCGGCGGCATGGTGCATTGCCAAGTTCGATTTCCGCGGCAAGAACGTGCTGCTCACGCTGATCGACCTGCCGTTCTCCGTTTCGCCGGTGATCTCGGGCCTGATCTTCGTGCTGATCTTTGGCCTGCAAGGCTGGTTCGGCGAGTGGCTGCGCGACCACGACATGAAGGTGATCTTTGCGCTGCCGGGCATCGTGCTGGCCACCGTGTTCATCACCTTACCGTTTGTGGCGCGCGAGCTGATCCCGCTGATGCAGGCGCAGGGCCTGGAGCAGGAAGAGGCAGCCCGCGTGCTGGGCGCCTCGGGCTGGCAGATCTTTTGGCGCGTGACGCTGCCCAACGTGAAGTGGGCGCTGCTCTACGGCGTGATCTTGTGCAACGCGCGGGCCATGGGCGAGTTTGGCGCGGTGTCGGTGGTGTCGGGCCACATCCGAGGGCAGACCAACACGATGCCGCTGCACATCGAGATCCTCTACAACGAATACCAGTTTGCGGCGGCCTTTGCCGTGGCTTCCCTGCTGGCCGGCCTGGCGCTGGTGACGCTGGTGTTGAAGTATGTGGTCGAGCAGCGGGTGAAAGCGCAAAAGCGCGAAGTCGGTGGGAGAAACGAATGATGGTTCGCAGGGGCAGAACAGCATGAGCATAGAAATTCGCAACCTCAACAAGGCCTTCGGCAAGACGGTCGTCTGCGACAACTTGAGCCTCGACATCCCGTCGGGCGAGCTGGTCGCGCTGCTGGGGCCTTCGGGCTCGGGCAAGACCTCGCTGCTGCGCATCATCGCGGGCCTGGAGCGACCCGACTCGGGCTCGGTGCTGTTTCACGGCGCCGATGCCACGTTTGACGACGTGCGCGACCGCAACGTCGGCTTCGTGTTCCAGCACTACGCGCTCTTCGGCCACATGAGCATCTTTGAGAACGTGGCGTTTGGCCTGCGTGTGCGCCCCAAGGCGACAAGGCCGAGCGAAGCCCAGATCAAAGAGAAGGTGATGGAGCTGCTGAAACTCGTGCAGCTCGACTGGCTGGCCGACCGTTACCCGCATCAGCTGTCAGGCGGCCAGCGGCAACGCATTGCACTCGCGCGCGCGTTGGCGGTTGAACCCAAGGTGCTGCTGCTCGACGAGCCCTTTGGTGCGCTCGACGCCAAGGTGCGCAAAGAGCTGCGCCGCTGGTTGCGCCGCTTGCACGACGAGATGCACATCACCAGCGTGTTCGTCACCCACGACCAAGACGAAGCCATGGAAGTGGCCGACCGCGTGGTGGTGATGAACCTCGGCCGCATCGAACAAGACGGCCCGCCCGATGAGGTGTACGACCGGCCGGCCACTCCGTTTGTGCTGCAGTTTCTTGGCGACGTGAACCTGTTTCACGGCCGCTTCGGCCACGCGCCAGGTGGCAACGTCGACCCGGCCGACGTGAGCTACGTGCGACCACACGAGCTGGAGATCGTGGCCGAGGCCTCCGAGGGCACGCTGGCGGTGAGCCTGTCGCAGGCGTTGACGGTGGGGCCGCAAACGCGCATTGAGTTCAAGCGCCTGGACGATGGCAGTTATGTCGACGTCGAAATGTCGCGCAGCGACTACAGCGTGCTGCGCGACAGGCTCGGCCTGAAAGCGGGCAGTCACGTCTACCTGAAGCCTCGCCGTGTGACCCGATTCAGCGCGGGAAGTGATCGCGCACAAACTGAGCAGATCGACCCCGCAGCAATGATTTAAACAACTTTTGACACAGGGTTGTGACCCCTCACCGCAGAATGTGCGCCTCGACCGCGTGGTCGCTGCCCGGTCTGGAGCGTGAGATGAACTCGAATAAATTCTTGAGGTGCTTGGTCTCGTGTGTGGCCATGATCGCCTTGGCGTCGTGCGGCGGCAGCGATGGGGGCGACGGTGGCACCCCGATCCCGCCGCCACCGAACAGCCAGCCTCCGGTGGCGGTGATCGCAACGCCAGTGGTTGGCACCACCTTCCGGGCCGGCGACACGGTCAACTTCGTAGGCAGCGCGACCGACCCCGAAGACGGTGTCCTGGCGGCCAGCCGGTTGACCTGGTGGGCCGAGCTGCACCACGACACGCACACGCATCCGTTCCAGCCGCAGACCGTGGGCGCCACAGGTCAGGTCTCCATCCCGACCCGCGGCGAGACATCGGCCAACATCTTCTACCGCTTTCACCTGCGCGCGACCGACAGCGCGGGCGTCACCCACGTGGTGACCCGCGACATCCAGCCGCAGACTGCGCAGGTTACCGTCACCACCGCGCCGGCTGGGCTCGCGCTGACGCTCGATGGCCAGCCGATCACCGGGCCCAACGTCTTTAC
>JBBRFR010000383.1:0-3886 GCA_038241485.1 Burkholderiales bacterium | reverse complement strand
CTCACCTGGCGGGTAAAGCAGGCCGAGTTTCTGGATCTCCTGGTGCGCGGCCAGCAGGTTGCCTTCAACCCGGTCGGCAAAAAACGCCAGCGTGTGCTGCCCGTCTTCACCGCCTTGCACCCGCTGGCCTTGTGCGGCCAGGCGCTGCGCGATCCACGGTGGCAAGGTCTTGCGTTCGATGGCATCGACCCGCACCGTGGCGCCGGCCGCATCGAGCGCGGTGAACCAGGCGCTGCTTTGTTGCGTGCGGTCGAGTTTGGGCAGGGTGACGATGGTGACCACATCGTCGGACAAGGTTTGGCAGTAGCGCTGCAAGGCGTCCGACCCATCTTTGCCGGGCTTGCCGGAGGGGATGCGAATCTCGATCAGCTGCTTGTCGGCAAACAGGCTCATGGCCTGCGACGCGCCCAACAAACCGCTCCAGTCGAAATGCGCCCCCGAGACGGTGTGCACCTGGCGCTCGGTGTGGCCGGAGGCACGCGCGGCGGCGCGCAGGGTGTCGGTGGCTTCTTGCGCGAGCAGGGGTTCGTCGCCATACACGGTGTAGATGGCACGCAGCCCCTTGTTGAGGTGGGCGTTGAGTTGATCGGCGCGCAATTGCATCGTGGTCGGCTCCTACAAGGTTTCCTGATTAGCGACGAACCTCAGCAGTTCAATTTTCTCCGTTTGCCCTGAGCCTGTCGAAGGGTCAGGGCAAACGGGACTTGGCTGAGACATGTCGCTAATTGGGCAGGGTTTGCACAGCCGCTAGACGGCGCAACACTTGCGCGGCGATGTCGCTTTGCATGGCGCGGTAGAGCTGCTCTTCTTCCTGCTCTTTCGCCAGGGCATCACGCTCGTTGTAGGTCATGTCGCGGCTGAGTGAAATCTCGGTCGGTGCGATGAGTTCGCGGCCCGCGGGTGTACGCAGGCGAAAGTTGAGCACCGCACGCAACTGCACTTCACGCACCTGGCCGGCGGAGGTGGAGGCCACCACACCTTTGTCGCGCGAGTCAGAAAAGGCTTCGAGCACCACCTCGGCTTGTGATGCGGCCTCGACCACCCGCGTGGTGGTGCTGGCCGCGATGCTGCGGCGCAGCTCGTCGGCCAGTGTCGAGTAGGGTTTGAAGCCGACGAGCTGCAAGGTCTTGAAACGCAGTTCGGGGGCGCGGCGCAGTTCGAAGCCGCAGGCCGAAAGACCCGCGGTGCCCCAGGCGAGAATCGCTCTGCGCTTGATCATCCCACCACGATGTTGATCAGACGACCCGGCACGATGATCACTTTTTTCGGTGCCTTGCCTTCGGCGAACTTGATGAAGTCGGCATTGGCCCGTGCGGTCGCTTCGATCACCACCTTGTCGGCCGCAGCCGCGACCTTGATCGACCCACGCAGCTTGCCGTTGACCTGCAGCATCAGCTCGATCTGGTCTTGCACAAGGGCCGCTTCATCAACTTGGGGCCAGGGCGCGTCGAGCAAGTCGCCGTGCACGGCGGCGTAACCCAGGTCTTGCCAGAGTTGCCAGGTGATGTGCGGGCAGGCGGGGTAGAGCGCGCGCAACAAGATGCCGAAGGCCTCGCGGATGACACCCGGCGCACCGACCTTGAAGGCTTCGAGCGCGTTGAGCAGCTTCATCGCACCGGAGACCACGGTGTTGTATTGCATGCGCTCGTAGTCGAAAGCGATCTGGCGCAGCACGTTGTGCACTTCGCGGCGCAGGGCCTTGGCCTCTTCGCCATCACCCCCGCTGTTGTCGCCGGTCGACTTGATCGCTTCGGCGTTTTTTGCGCCGTAGTTCCACACCCGCCGCAGATAACGGTGTGCGCCCTCCACACCGGCGTCATTCCACTCCAGCGTTTGCTCGGGGGGCGAGGCGAACATCACGAACAGGCGGGCCGTGTCGGCGCCGTATTTTTCGATCAGGTCTTGCGGGTCAACGCCGTTGTTCTTGGACTTGGACATGGTCGTCCAGCCGTCGTAGGTGACCGGCTTGCCATCGGCCTTGGCGGTGGCCGACACCACCTGTGCGTGGTCGTCGCGCACGATGTCGAGGTCGTGCGCCCAGAAATAGTCTTTGCCGCTGTCGGTGCGCGAGAAGGCCTCGTTGAGCACCATGCCTTGGGTCAGCAATTTGGTGAACGGCTCGTCGACCTTCACCAGGTGCAGGTCACGCATCACCTTGGTCCAGAAACGGGCGTAGAGCAGGTGAAGAATGGCGTGCTCGATGCCGCCGATGTACTGGTCCATCGGCATCCAGTACTGCGTGCCGGCGCCGACCATGGCGCGGTCGTTCTTGGCGTCGCAGTAACGCATGAAGTACCACGAGCTGTCGACGAAGGTGTCCATCGTGTCGGTTTCGCGGCGCGATGGTTTGCCGCAGGTCGGGCAGGCTGCATTGAGAAACGCCGCGTGTTTGTTGAGCGGGTTGCCGCTGCCGTCAGGCACCACGTCTTCAGGCAGCACGACGGGCAGGTCGCGCTCGGGCACGGGCACCGGGCCATGCTCATCACAATGGATGATGGGGATGGGCGTGCCCCAGTAACGCTGGCGGCTGATGCCCCAGTCGCGCAGGCGCCAGGTGGTTTTCTTATTCCCCAACCCTTTGTGAGCCAGCGCGGCCGCCACGGCGTCGACGGCGGCCTGGTGGCTCAAGCCACTGAAGTTGTCGGAGTTGATGGTCACGCCGCGCTGTTTGTCGCCGTACCAGTCTTGCCAGTGGTCATATGAGTAGTGCTGGCCGTCGACGTGCACCACTTCGAGAATGTCGATGCCGTACTTCTTGGCAAACGCGAAATCGCGTTCGTCGTGCGCGGGCACCCCCATCACGGCGCCGTCGCCGTAGCTCATCAGCACATAGTTGCCGACCCACACGGCCACCGGCTCGCCGGTGATCGGGTGCGCAACGCTCAAGCCCGTGGGCACACCCTTCTTCTCTTGCGTGGCCAGCTCGGCTTCGGTGGTGCCGCCGGTCTTGCACTCTTCGATGAAGGCAGACACGGCCGGGTTGTGGGCCGCCGCATGCAAGGCCAACGGGTGCTCGGGCGCCACCGCGGCGAAGGTCACGCCCATGATGGTGTCGGCACGGGTGGTGAACACATACAGCTTGCCGCCACCGATCAGCTGGCCGTCGGCACCCTGGATCTGGTGCGCAAAGGCGAAGCGCACGCCCTCGCTCTTGCCGATCCAGTTTTCTTGCATCAGCTTCACGCGCTCGGGCCAGCCGGGCAGCTGGTTTTGCACGTGGTCGAGCAGCTCGTCGGCGTACTTGGTGATGTTGAGGTAGTAGCCGGGGATCTCGCGCTTTTCGATCACGGCGCCCGAGCGCCAGCCCTTGCCGTCGATCACCTGCTCGTTGGCCAGCACGGTCTGGTCGACCGGATCCCAGTTGACCACCTGGGTGCGGCGCTCGGCGATGCCCGCCTTGAGCATGCGCAGAAACAGCCACTGGTTCCAGCGGTAGTAGTCGGGTGAGCAGGTGGCGATCTCGCGGCTCCAGTCGATGGCCAGCCCCATCGCCTGCATCTGGCCCTTCATGTAGGCGATGTTGTCGTAGGTCCACTTGGCCGGCGGCACCCTGTTCTTGATGGCGGCGTTTTCTGCTGGCAAACCAAACGCATCCCAGCCCATGGGCATCAACACGTTCATGCCCTTCATGCGCAGCTGGCGCGTGAGCATGTCGTTGATGGTGTAGTTGCGCACGTGGCCCATGTGCAGCTTGCCGCTGGGGTAAGGCAGCATCGAGCAGGCGTAGAACTTTTCCTTGCTCGCGTCTTCGGTCACGCGGTAGGCGTCGGCGGCCGTCCACGCGGCCTGGGCGGCGCGCTCGATGTCATTGGGCTTGAAGTCGGAGTTCATGGGTCGAGCCGTGCGAGCGGCAGCCTCTTCTTGGGGGGTGGGCGATTATAGGAAG
>JBBRFR010000382.1:0-3889 GCA_038241485.1 Burkholderiales bacterium | reverse complement strand
TGACAACAACAACTTCTCTCTTCATGATGGCCTCGCGACGGGTTGAAAACCCTGATTGTGAACACATCGACAATGGCAGCCGCTGTTCAACGGATCGAACGACCATGAAACCCACTTTCACCCTCGTGATCACCGGCGCGGCGGGCGCGCTCGGTCAGGCCGTGGCGCGGCAGTTCCTCGCCGCGGGCAACCATGTGGCCCTGCTCGACCAAGACGAGACGCGCCTGCGCAGCGTCTTCGGCACGCCGCCCAACGCGCTGCTGCTGGCGGCCGACGTGACCTCGGCGCCCAGCGTGGCCGCGGCCATCGCGCGGGTCACGCAGACCTTCAACCACGTTGATGCGCTGGTGCACATTGCCGGCGGTTTCGAGATGGGCGAGCCGGTGCACCAGATCAGCCGCGCGTCGTGGGATCGGTTGATGAACTTGAACGCTTGGTCGTTCGTCAGCGTCACCCAGGCGGTGATCCCGTTGATGCAAGCCCAGCGCAGCGGCCAGGTGGTCGCGGTGTCGGCCAACGCCGCGCGCGAAGGGCAGGCGCTGAAGGGCGCCTACTGCGCCGCCAAGAGCGCGCTGCAACGGCTGGTGGAGTCGCTCTCGCACGAGGTGCGGGCCGACGGCATTCACGTCAACAGCGTGGCGCCCACCACGCTCGACACACCGGCCAACCGAAGCGCCATGCCCGACGCCGACCGTTCGGCCTGGGTGCCGCTCGATGCGGCAGCGCAGGCCATCGCCTTTCTTGCCACGCCGCAAGGCGCGGCCGTGCACGGCCAACACATGCAACTCGGGAGCCACTGAATGAATGCCGCACGCCCAGCGGGGGCGGGCGAATCGGCGGGCTCGATGTCGGTGTCGCTGCTGATGCATTCGACCGAAGCGCAGCCGCTCTTTCGCGGCGCCATCATGCAAAGCGGCGCGCTCACCCTGATCCACGACCGAGATGAGCCTGAAGGTGGCACACCACTACCTCGACGTGCTGGGCGTGAGCACGCTTGAAGCGTTGCAGGCCGTGCCGGCCGATGCCTTGGTCGCCGCCCCGGCCGCGGTGCACAAGCGGGTGCCTCAGAAAGTGCCCGCCGCCCGTGGTTTGACGGCAAGCTCGTGCCCGCCTCGCTGGCGGCGGCGCGCGCCGCTCCCACACCGGCCATCCCGCTGCTGGCCGGCTTCAACCGCGACACGCCGCGCGACCCTGGTGTTCAACCGCCGCGACCAGGTGCAAGACGACCCGCAGCGTGAACACCGCCTGGTCTGGGCTGGCCAAGACAGCGCGCCGGGCATGACGGCCGGCAGCGTGGCTGGAGTGAAAGCCTCAGGCGCTCAGAGCGCAGGCGCCTCGCTCAGCAGCCCGGTCTTGACGAAGTAGCTCACCAGCTTGTCAGACGCACGCTCGCGGTGGTTGATGCTCGCCGGGTGCGCCAGGGCCATCTGGCGCACGTCATACGCGTCGGCAATGCCGGCGTCGCGGTAGACGCTCGGGTTGTAGTAGTCGGCCCACGAGGCCTTCAGGTAGGCGGCCAGCCACTGCCTGAAGTCAGCCAGCTGCTGCTCAGACCAGTGCGGGCTGTAGCGCTCAAACAGCTCGGCCGTGTAGAGCCGGCCGAAGGCCAGGTGGCGCGCTTCGTCGATGTGGTGCACCTTGTTGATCTCGCGCACCAGCGGGTCGACACGCTCGTCTTTGGCGATCACCACGTTGTAGTAGTCGCCCAGCTCCTCGACCACCATCGCCATGCAGAAGAACACCACCTCTTCTTGCCCCTTGGCAAACTCGCGCGGCATGGCGAGCTTCTTCTCGGGGTAGACCTTGCCGATGTAGCGGTTGCAGAACTCGCCAAACATCACCATGTGCTTGTTCTCTTCATCGAGAAAGTGATGCAGGTATTCGGTGATCTCGCGGTTGTTGCTGCTGCTGTAGAGGCGGTGCGCCAGCCCCTGCACCAGCAAGCGTTCGCCTTGCAACACCAGGCTGAAGAGGTTGGAGATTTCAAACAGGCTCAGGCGCAGGCGGGTCGCTTCGTCCAGCGTGTCGTAGACCGGCGTGCCGTAGAGCGTCAACAGCTCGGGCGGCATGCACCAGGCGCCTTCCTGAAGCGTCTCGGGCCACTCGAAGGCGTTGTAGACGTCATAGAACTTCTTGCACGAGGCCTTGGACAGGCGGCTGGCGATTTGTGATGCGGTTTCCATGAAGGGGTCGGTGTTGGCTGTCGAGCAGGCCATGGTCATGCTGCGCCGGGCGAGCGGGTTTGACTTTCATCAAGAGGCTTTCTGTCGTGCGAGTGCACACCCAAGTCAAGGGGGGCCGGTGACCACGTTTAACCTGGATCAAACCGGCGCGGCGGGGGTGCCTTTTCAATGCCCCCATGCAGATCAACACCCACGCCAACCAGGATCGCCCGCTGGCGTTCGGCCTCTATTACTTCGGCAGCGACGAAGGTGGCCCGCAAGCCGACGCGCAGCGACGCTTGTTGTTCGAGAGCGCACGTTTTGCCGACGAACACGGCTTCTCGGCCCTGTGGGCGCCCGAGCGCCACTTTCACGCCTTTGGCGGGCTCTCGCCCAACCCCTCGGTGATGGCGGCGGCGTTTGCGGCCACCACCAAGAACGTGCGTATCCGCTCGGGCAGCGTGGTGATCCCTTTGCACCACCCGGCGCGGGTGGTGGAAGAGTGGTCGATGGTCGATTTTTTGTCGGGTGGGCGTGTCGACCTGGGGCTGGCCTCGGGTTGGTTCCCCAATGACTTTGTGCTCGCCGCTCCCGGCAACTACGAGCGGCGCAGCGAGCTGGTGTTCGAGCGGGTTGAAGAGCTGCGCAGCCTGTGGGCGGGCGACAGCTTCGAGGCCGTCAACGCGCTGGGCGACACAGTGCAGCTGCGCACCATGCCGCGCCCGGTGCAGCGCAGCCTGCCGATCTGGATCACCGCCGCCGGCAACCCGCAGACCTTTGCCCGCGCCGGTGCGATGGGCCTGAACATCCTCAGCCACCTGCTGGGCCAATCGCTCGAAGCATTGGCCGACAAGATTGCCATCTACCGCCAGGCCTGGCGCGGCGCGGGCCATGCGGGGCAGGGCACGGTCACGCTGATGCTGCATACCTTTGTCGGTGAAGACGATGCCGTGGTGCGGCGCCAGGTCAAGGCGCCGATGCTGCACTACCTGGCCAGCTCGGCCAACCTGGTGGGCAGTTACACGGCCTCGGTGCCGTTCTTTCACAAGCAGTGCGCTGCGTCTTCGGCGCCAACCCCTCAAGACGACTTGAACGACGCGCTCGAGTTCTCGTTCGAGCGCTACTACGCCACCAGCTCCCTGCTCGGCACCATGGACGCCTGCCTGGAGATGACCGACAAACTCAAGGCCATCGAGGTCGACGAGGTGGCCTGCCTGATCGACTTCGGCGTCGATGCTGATACCGTTCTGGCCGCCTTGCCGGCGCTGGACGAGCTGAGGCAGCTGGCGCAGATTTCGAGCACCGAAGAGATGGAGCTTGCGGTGGCGTTGCCCGCATGACGCTGGCGAGCGGCCTCTATGGCGCTGTGCCCTGCTGCGCGGCCCGCAGCTGCCGCCGTATCAACCGCGTCACGCGCCGCATCAAACGCCACTCAAGTTCGATCAAGTTCGGGACATGGCTTTGGCCTAACTTGGACGAGGGACTGCACTCTTGCGTCGCAATATCAAGCTCGTCGCCCCCAGCCCAAGCAGCATGAGCGCATATGTCGACGGCTCGGGCACTGGCGTAGTAATCGCAGTGCCCACGTCCCCATCCCGCACCGCCCAGACTGTCAACCCAAAGTAGAGATGTCCCCTTCTGGCCCAAGTAGAGATGTCCCCCTGGCAGAGGGCCGGGAGTGGCTCGCTGCGCGCGGCGCGTTGGGCGGGCTGTCCGGCGTATAGATG
>JBBRFR010000381.1:0-3894 GCA_038241485.1 Burkholderiales bacterium | reverse complement strand
ACACCCGCCACGGCGCCTGAGTTTGCGCAGTCGCTCGGCGTGCAGGTCAGCGTGCTGGCGCGCGATGGCATCCAGCACGCCGAGTTGCACCTCAACCCGGCCGACATGGGGCCGATCTCGGTGCGGATCGCACTCGACGGCACCCAGGCCCAAGTCAACTTCGGCGCTGATTCGGCCGCCACACGCCAGATCATCGAAACCGGCCTGCCCGAACTGGCTGCTGCCTTGGCCGACGCCGGCTTCACCCTCTCGGGCGGCGGTGTGCACAGCCAGGCGCGTGGCCGCGGCGAGGGCGACCAGGCGTCGGGTGGGTCGCAGTCAGGTCCCAATGGCTCGCCAGCTGAGACGGAAGTCACAGCCCAGCGCACGGTGGCCCGCGTTTCGGCGGGTGGGGTGGATTTGTACGCCTGATGTCATGACCACCCCTCGGCCGATGAGTACGTCGGCCGATCCCCCAAGGGGAATCGCGGGCCGGCTTGGGAGCGGCCCGGCGCTCGTCCCGCAGGTGCGGCCACAGTCGAAGGCTTTGCCTTGCTGAAGCCGGGCTTTCCCCCCGCTTATCGGGCCATTGGAAACCCCCCCCGTTTTCCATAATTTCCTCTACAGCAGGCCCTTTGCGGGCGTGCCTTTGAAGGAGTTTTCATGGCCACAGCCGCCGCTGCTGTCGACGCTGCCGTCGCAGCAGAAGTAGCCCCGAAGAAGGGCAAGAAAAAGCTGATCATCATCCTCGTGGCCGTGTTGCTGGTCGCGCTGCTGGGTGGTGGCGCCGCGGTGTTCATGATGAAGAAGAAGGCGGCCGCCGCCGCTGCTGCAGCTGAAGAAGAAGAGGGCGACACCGACGTGGCCGCCGCTGCCGCAGAAATGCGCAAGGAGCGCGCCAAACACCCGCCCACCTTTGTGCCGCTCGAGCCCTTTGTGGTGAACCTGGCCGACAGGGAAGCCGACCGCTTCGCGCAGATCGGTGTGACGCTTGAAGTCGAAGACGCCAAGTTTGCCGAAGAGATGAAGGCCTACATGCCGGCCATCCGCAACGGCATTCTGATGGTGCTCGCCCACAAGACATCGGCCCAGCTGCTGTCGCGCGAGGGCAAGCTTGCCCTGGCCCGCGAAATCATGCGTGAAGCCGTGTTGCCGCTGGGCATTGACGTCAGCGCCGAGACGCCGGCGAAGGCTGCCGCACGCGACGAGCCGCCAGACGAAGACGACCCGGACGCCGAACCGGCCCCCAAAAAGCGCAAGAAGCCAGCCGCGGTGACCAACCCGGTCAAGCAAGTGCACTTCTCCAATTTCATCGTCCAGTGACCATGACGCGTACCTCCGATAGCCTTCAACGGGTCGAGCGCCGGGCCGCTCCCAAGCCGGCCCCCGCGAACCGCGAGACGCGGCTCGCACTCCGGCCGTCCATGCCCGCGCAGGCGGGCATGGAGCCGCGGCCTACGTTCCCCTCGGGGGATCGGCTGACGTACTCGTCAGGCGAGGGGTTGTCATGAACCAACAGATCCTGTCGCAAGACGAAGTTGATGCGCTGCTACAGGGCATCACCGGCGAGAGCCAGAAACTGGAGGCGGAGGAGACGCCCAGCGGTGGCGTTCGCGATTACGACATTGCGAGCCAGGAGCGGATCGTTCGTGGGCGCATGCCCACGATGGAGATCATCAACGAGCGGTTTGCGCGCAACATCCGCATCGGCTTGTTCAACTTCATCCGCCGCAGCCCTGAAATCTCGATCGGCGGCATCAAGGTGCAGAAGTACAGCGCCTTCTTGCGCGAGATCGTGGTGCCGACCAACTTCAACATCGTCTCGGTGCGCCCGCTGCGTGGCTCGGGCTTGATCGTGTGCGACCCGACGCTGGTGTTCGCGGTGATCGACGCGCTCTTTGGTGGCGCCGGCAAGTTCCACACCCGCATCGAAGGGCGCGACTTTTCGCCTACCGAGCAGCGCATCATCATGCGGCTGGTCGATGTGGTGACGGCCGAGTACAAGAAGGCCTGGCACGGCATCTACCCGCTGGAGCTGGAGTACCAGCGCTCAGAGATGCAGCCGCAGTTTGCCAACATCGCCACGCCGAGCGAGATCGTGGTGGCCACCAGCTTCACGCTGGAAATTGGCGACACCACCGGCACCATTCACTTCTGCATTCCGTACGCCACGCTGGAGCCCATCCGCGACGTGCTGTATTCGACCATCCAGGGCGACAGCAACGAACCCGACCGCCGCTGGGTCAACCTGATGAAGCAGCAGATCCAGGCCGCTGAGGTCGAGATCGTGGCCGAGCTGGCGCAAGCGCCGGCCACGGTGGAGCAGCTGCTCTCGTTCAAGGCGGGTGACTTCATCGAGCTTGACCTCGAAGCCGGCATCCAGGGCAAGGTGGTCGGTGTGCCCATCTTCGACTGCCACTACGGCACCTCGAACGGCAAGTACGCGTTGAAGATCGATCAAATGTTGTCAACCTCGAGCATGGGTTGGCTTGGAGACCAAAATGTCAGCTGAAGAAGAAACCGCACCCTCTGCAGAAGACGCGATGGCGGCCGAGTGGGCCGCGGCCCTGGCCGAGTCGAAGCCCGAGGTAGCGTCGGAGGTGCAGACCGCGGCTGAGCAGGCGTCTCCAGTGGCGTTCCAGAACTTCAGCGGCTCCGGCGCACCGGGCGCGGGCAACGACATCAACATGATTCTCGACATCCCGGTGCAGCTCACCGTGGAGTTGGGGCGCACGCGCATCCCGATCAAGCACATCTTGCAGCTCGCGCAAGGCTCGGTGGTCGAGCTCGACGCACTGGCCGGCGAGCCGATGGACGTGCTGGTCAACGGCTACCTCATCGCCTAGGGCGAGGTGGTGGTGGTGAACGACAAGTTCGGTATCCGCCTCACCGACATCGTGACGCCGAGCGAGCGCATGCGCCGCCTCAGCAAAGGTTGAAGTCAATTGATGTCAGCCTCTTCCGGAATCACCTCACTGCTGTGGTTCATCGCGATCATCGTGATGATCCCGGTGGCGCTGTGGCTGCTCAAGCGAACCCCCATGGGCGGCGGCGCAGCGCAAGGCCTGATGCGCAGCGTGGCAATGCTGCCGCTGTCACCCAGCCAGCGCATCGTCACGGTTGAAGTGGGCCAGGGCGACCAACGCCATTGGCTGGTGTTGGGCGTCACCGCCAACAGCATCACCACCTTGCACACCATGGCGCCGCAGGCTGAAGCGCCTGCTGCCGGCATGCCGGTGCCTCCATTTGCGCAGCTGCTTAACAGGCTGCGCCGCGACCAGGGATCTTCTCAGTGAACACCTTTTTTTGGCCCCGCTTGAAGCGCATCGGCTTCATCGCCGGCTTGTCGTTGTTGTCGGTTGTTCCTGGCGTGGCTTTAGCGCAAAGCACCGGTGGCGCGAGCCTGCCGTTGGTGGTGGGGCAGGGCGCGGGCGGCACCAGCTACTCGGTGCCGATCCAGACATTGCTGTTCTTCACCGCGCTGAGCTTCTTGCCCGCCGTGCTGCTGCTGATGACGGGTTTCACCCGCATCGTGATCGTGCTGAGCCTCTTGCGCCAGGCGCTGGGCACCCAGTCGGCGCCGCCGAATCAGGTGATCGTGGGCCTGAGCCTCTTTCTCACCTTCTTCGTGATGAGCCCGACGCTCGACAAGGTGTACGCGCAGGCTTACCAGCCGTACTCCGAAAACAAGATTGCGTTTGACGAAGCGCTCAAGCGTGGCGAAGTGCCAATGCGCGAGTTCATGCTCAAACAAACGCGCCAGGCCGACGTGATGCTGTTTGCCAAGCTGGCCAAGATCGACCCCGCGGTCAAGAGTGCCGACGTGCCCTTCAAGGTGCTGGTGCCGGCCTTCGTGACCAGCGAGCTGAAGAGCGCGTTCCAGATCGGTTTCATGATCTTCATCCCCTTCCTCGT
>JBBRFR010000380.1:0-3896 GCA_038241485.1 Burkholderiales bacterium | reverse complement strand
GGCCGGCGCCATGGCCACATCGTCAACATCAGCTCGATCGGCGTGCTGACGAATGCGCCGCGCTTCTCGGCCTACGTGGCGAGCAAGGCCGCGCTCGACGCCTGGACCCGCTGCGCGTCGAGCGAATATGCCGATCAGGGCATCACCTTCACGACCATCAACATGCCGCTGGTGCGCACACCGATGATCGCGCCGACCAAGATCTACAACAACGTGCCGACACTGGCCCCGGAGGAGGCGGCCGACATGATCGCCGAGGCCTGCGTTTACAAGCCGGTGCGCATTGCCACCCGCCTGGGCATTTCGGGCGAGGTGTTGCACGCACTCTTGCCTCGCGTGGCGCAGATTGTCATGAACACCAGCTTCCGCATGTTCCCCGACAGCTCGGCGGCCAAGGGCGACAAGGGAGCCAAGCCGATGCTGTCACCGGAGGCGATGGCTTTGCAGCAGATGATGCGGGGCATTCACTTCTAGACTCCCAACCGTTCCGCGCTTCGCAGCAAGCACTTCGACAGGCTCAGCGCGAACGGAGTTACCCATGAAGCCTCACGATGCGCATTGAAGACATCCGCCAGCGGCTGCGCGCCGCTGGCGCCAAGCCCATTCACGAACAACGTGTGCTGCGCCTGTGGGCGCAGGCGCTGCCGCAAGACAGCGGGCGCCGGCAGCCGAAAGATTTTTTGCCGCTGAGTGTGCGCGAGGTTTTGCCGGCCTTGATGGATGAGCTGCGTGGCCTGGTGCAGCTGCGCTCTGAGCACCCTGGTGAAGACGGCTCGGCTCGACTGCTGGTGGGGCTCACCGATGGCCAAACGGTCGAGAGCGTGCTGCTGCCGCGCGACGGGCTGTGCGTGT
This sequence comes from Burkholderiales bacterium, assembly GCA_038241485.1. Taxonomy (GTDB): domain Bacteria; phylum Pseudomonadota; class Gammaproteobacteria; order Burkholderiales; family Burkholderiaceae_C; genus Rhizobacter. The sequence goes on along the minus strand of JBBRFR010000380.1, from coordinate 3,044 downwards.
CGACGCAAGTGGGCTGCGCGGTCGGTTGTGTCTTCTGCATGACTGGCCGCGACGGCCTGCTGCGCCAGGTGGGCAGCGCCGAGATCGTGGCCCAGGTGGTGTTGGCGCGTGCACGGCGTGTGGTCAAGAAGGTGGTCTTCATGGGCATGGGCGAGCCGGCCCACAACCTCGACAACGTGATGGAGGCGATCGAGTTGCTCGGCACGGCCGGTGGCATCGGCCACAAAAGCCTGGTGTTCTCGACCGTGGGTGACCCGCGTGTTTTTGAGCGCTTGCCGCAAGGTGTGGTGAAGCCGGCGCTGGCGCTCTCGCTGCACACCACCAAGCCCGAGCTGCGGGTGCAGTTGCTGCCGCGTGCGCCACGCCTCACGCCGGCCGAGCTGGTCGAAGAAGGCGAGCGTTATGCACGCGCCACCGGCTACCCGGTGCAGTACCAGTGGACGCTCCTCGAAGGCATCAACGACAACGACGACGAGCTCGATGGCATCGTCGAGCTGCTGCGTGGCAAGTACGCGGTGATGAACATGATCCCGTACAACAGCAACGAGGGCTTGGACTTCAAGCGCCCATCGTGGGAGCGCGCCGCCGAGATCGCCCGCTCGCTGCACCGGCGTGGGGTGCTGACCAAGCTGCGCCATTCGGCCGGGCAGGACGTGGAAGGTGGCTGCGGCCAGCTTCGTGCGCGTGCCACGGAAGCCCCGATCACGCTGGTGCGCCGCCCGCCGACCCCTCTGCCACCAAGCCCAACGCCTAGGTGACAGCGCCACGGGCGGGGCCGTTCCTATACTGGCCGCCCTACTGCGGAGACCCCCATGAGCAACGATCCCAACGGCACCTTCCTTCAACTGCGTTCGCTGGTCAAGAAGACCGGCGAGCTGGAGCTTTCGCTCGCCAAGGTGGCGATCCCCGAGCCCGGCCCCGATGAAGTGCTGGTGCGCATCGAAGCGGCGCCCATCAACCCGTCTGACCTGGGCCTGCTGTTCGGTGCGGCCGACATGAGCACCGCCAAGGTTTCGGGCACCGCGGCCCAGCCGGTGGTCACCGCTGCCATCCCCGACAAGCTGATGCGCGCCATGGGCGGGCGGCTCGAAGAGTCGATGCCGGTGGGCAACGAAGGTGCCGGTGTGGTCGTCAAGACCGGCTCGTCGGACGCGGCCAAGGCGCTGCTGGGCAAGACGGTCGCCATCTTGGGTGGCGCCACCTACGGGCAGTACCGAACGATCAAGGCCGTGCAATGCCTGCTGCTGCCCGAAGGCACCAAGCCTTCTGAAGGCGCTTCGTGCTTCGTGAATCCGCTCACCTCACTGAGCATGGTCGAGGTGATGCGCCTCGAGGGCCACAAGGCGCTGGTGCACACCGCCGCGGCCTCCAACCTCGGGCAGATGCTCAACAAGATCTGCATCAAGGACGGCGTGTCACTGGTCAACATCGTGCGCAAGCCCGAGCAGGAAGCCATTCTTCGCAAGCTCGGCGCCAAGTACGTGTGCGATGCGAGCAAGCCCAGCTTCATGGAAGACCTGACCCAGGCGCTGGTTGAAACCGGCGCCACGTTGGCCTTCGATGCGACGGGCGGTGGCAAGTTGGCCGGCCAGATCCTCACCTGCATGGAGATCGCGGCCAACAAGACCGCCAAGGAATACAGCCGCTACGGCTCGACCGTGCACAAGCAGGTTTACATCTACGGTGGCCTTGACCGCGGCCCGACCGAGCTCAACCGCAGCTTCGGCATGGCCTGGAGCGTGGGCGGCTGGCTGCTCACCCCTTTCCTGCAGAAGATCGGTTTCGCTGCGGCGCAAAAGCTGCGCGAGCGCGTGGCCTCCGAACTGAAGACCACCTTCGCCAGCCACTACACCGCCGAGGTGTCACTGGCCGAAGCGCTGTCGCTGGAAGCCATCGGTGCCTACGCCAAGCAGGCCACCGGCACCAAGTACCTGATCAACCCGAGCAAGGGTCTCTGATCAGCGCGGCTTGAGCCAGTGGGTGAGGGTGGCTTCGGTGGGGATGTACAGGCGCAGCTTGACCCCCTTGCCGAGCCGCTCTTCACCGGCCAGCTCGCCGTCGTCCACCCCGCGCGGGTTGTAGCCCAGCGCGAGCACGATCTTGCGGTTCATGCGCACGCTCAGCTCGGCGCCGAAACCGGTTTGTGCGGGCAGGTGGCTGTCGGCCAACCGCGCTGCGTGCACGCTCAGGCGCCAGCGCTCTGCGATCTGGTGAATGGGGCGCAGCAAGGCCAGCGTGGTGGTGCGCATTTCGCCGGCATTGAACGATTGATCTCGGTCGTAGCGGCGCGCAGCGCGCAGCAGCCAATCGCTTTTTTCATTCAGTTGCCAGTTGATCTCACCGGCGCCGATGTGGGCGCGGCGATCGGCCACGCCGGGCTGCACCACCCCGTTAGGGATGGCGTTGCGGGCGAGCCCGGTGTAGCGCCAGAAGGTGCTCAAGCGCCGCTCGTCGGGTTCTTGCCAGCCCCAACCGAGCGTCAGTGAGCCCGAGTTCACTGGCACCTCATCGGGTTGTTCGTTGGGCTGCACGCCGGTGGCACTGACGCGGGTGACGAAGAGGCTGTTTTGGGTCAGCCGCTGGGTGTAGTCGGCGCTGGCGAAGGCGCTGTTGCGGATCGGCGTGCGCACCGTTTGCAGCTCGGTCAGCAGCACGTGGCTTGGGAACACGTTGTGGCTCACGCGCAGGTCGAAGGTGTTGGACTTGACGGCGTTCTCGCCACCGATCGGAATGCCAGTTTCGATCAGCGACTGCGCCCGCCATAGCGGCGCAAAGTCGGCGGTGTGTCGCCAGCCCAGCACCAGCAGCGCGTCGCGGTCGTCGACCAGGCTTTGGTGGCGGATCTGCGCGTACACCAAGCCATCGGGCGAGCCCTCGGGCACTTCGGCCCCGACCACACGCTTGTAGGTGGTGCGCTCCTCGACTCCGGCCGACGACAGCAAGCCCAACTGTGTGGCCTCGCGCCAGTAGACGCGCGAGCCGCTCCATTGGCTGCCAGGGCGGTAGTCGGCACCGAATTCGGTGCGCGCCTCGGCCAGTCGCTC
>JBBRFR010000379.1:0-3897 GCA_038241485.1 Burkholderiales bacterium | reverse complement strand
CTTCAAGCCACCCCAGGCCTTGTTCATCGGCTTCGTGGCCTCAGGCTGCGGCACCTTGGGCGCGCTGGTGATGCAGGCCTTGAAGCGTGATGCGGGTGTGCGCCACTGGGGTGGACGGGCTTCGGTCACCGGTGCGGTGGGTTTGCTCGACCGTGTGGCGCCTTTGTGTTTTGCCGCCCCGGTTTTCTTCCATTCCGTTCGCTGGTACTTTGGCGCATGAGAATTCTGGGAATCGACCCCGCCCTGCGCACCACCGGCTTCGGTGTGATCGACGCCGAGGGCAGCGAGCTGCACTACGTGGCCAGCGGCACGATCAAGACCGATGCGGTCGACAGCGGCCAGTTGCCGTTGCGATTGAAGGTGATCTTCGACGGCGTGCGTGAGGTGGTGGCGCGCTACCAGCCACACTGTGCGTCGGTCGAGATCGTGTTCGTCAACGTCAACCCGCAGAGCACCTTGCTCTTGGGCCAGGCGCGCGGCGCGGCCATCACGGGGTTGGTGTCGTGTGACATCGAGGTGGCCGAGTACACCGCCTTGCAGATGAAAAAAGCCATCGTCGGCGCGGGGCACGCGACCAAGGAGCAGGTGCAAGAGATGGTCAAGCGCTTGCTCAAGCTGCCCGGTGTGCCGGGCAAAGATGCGGCCGATGCCTTGGGCCTGGCGATCTGCCACGCCCATGCGGCGCGCTCGTTTGCCGCGATCGAGAAGGCCGCGGCGCGGGTGCGCACGACCAAGGCGCAGTTCAAGGGCGGGCGGAGCTATTGAGGCTGGTCAAAGGGTGTACGGCAAGAGCGTTAACGCAAAGAACGTGCGCAGACCTCGGCCCCACCGATTCCTGAACACCGCCCTGCGCTTGTTCACGAACCCGTCCGTGCCTTGCTGCTGGTCATCGGCGGCAAACGGCTAATGGCGCATGCACTGCTCGAACTGGATGCTTTGCCGCAGCACATCAAGGCGAATACTCTCAAACACTTACACCACTTCCCAGGACGGTGCCGCCCATAATTCGACACCTCAAATTCATTGAACCTCGCGCCGTCGGTCCGCGACACAAGAGCAAGATCACAAATGGAGTTGAACAACGCCGAGGTGCTGGCCTTGCTGAGACAGGTGGCCGCGCGAGACGAAAGAGCCTTCGCCCGCCTCTACGAATCGGTGAGCCGGCGCGTGTATGCGTTCGCGATGCACCGGTCGGGCGATGCGGCCGTGGCCAGCGAGGTGGTCAGCGAAACGCTGTACGAAGTCTGGCGTGCGCCCACCGCGTTCCGGGGTGACGCCAAGTTCTCGACCTGGTTGCTGGGCATTGCGCGGCACAAGCTGATCGACCACCTTCGCGGCAAGGCTCCAGCACATGAGGATATCGATGACTACGCAGACCAACTGGCTGGCGACGCCCCCGACGGCTTTGCCACCTTGTCCGAGCAGCAGCGGCGCCAGGGCGTGGGCGCCTGCCTTGGCAAGCTCGCTGACCCGCACCGCGAGTGCCTGTACCTGGTGTTCTACGAAGGCCTCGCGCTGGCCGAGATCAGCGAGCTGCAGGCCGTGCCGGAGGGCACCGTGAAGACCCGCCTGTTCCACGCTCGCACCAAGATCAAGAAGTGCCTGCAATTGCTACTGGCGCGCGAAGGAGGGGCGTGGCATGACTGAGCGCGAACGCTTCTTCGAGTTGCTGCCGTTTTTCGTCAACGGCAGGCTGCCGCCGGTCGATGCCGCCTTCGTGCAAGCGCAGCTGGCATTGCACCCCGAGCTGCACACGCAGGCCGACTTCCAGCGGCAGCTGCAGGCCAACCTGAAGGCATCGGTCGACGACAGCCTGCAAGGCGTGCCGGCCGACGTAGGCTACGCACGCATCGCCCAGCGCATTGCCGCCGAGGCGCGGCCGCCCTGGTGGCGCCTTGCGATGAATGCCGTGTTGCCCCAGCCAGGCTGGCGCCTCGCACAAGGCCTGGCTCTGGGTTTGCTGATGGGCGTGGGCGCGACGGTGGTGTTGCAGCAGCACGCGCGCGACACCTCGCCCGTGCGCAGCACCGCGCCGGGGCTCGCCGATGGCCCGCTGTTGCGCGTGAGCTTCCGGCCGGCCACGCCCGAGAAGGAGCTGCGTCTCACGCTGATCGAGGCGCGAACCGTCATCGTGGCCGGCCCGACGCGCCTGGGGGACTATTACCTCAAGCCCTCGGGCGGCCGCCTGAGGGAAGCGCGCGAAAGCCTGCTGACGTCGAATGCGGTTCAGCGCGCCGATGAAGTGCCGTCGCTGCCCGAGGAGCTGACGGAGTGAGGCGCCGCGCCTTTGCGGTTGGCTCGCTGGCCGCGCTGGCCGCGCCCGCGTGGGCCGTAGCGCGCAAGCGCGAAGCACTGGTCATAGGCAACAACGCCTACGCAGAGGTGCCGCTGCGCAACCCTGGCAACGATGCTTCGGCCGTAGGCCGCTCACTGATCGACCTGGGGTTCAACGTGCGCCTGCTGCGCGACACCGGCTGGCGCAGCATGATCGACGCGATGCAGACTTTCGATTCGGAAAGCAAGGACGCCGAATTGCGGCTGGTCTTCTACGCTGGCCACGGCGCGCAGGTGCGCGGCCAGAACTACCTAATCCCGGTTGACGCCCCCATGACCAGCGCCGACGAGCTCACCGCGCGCAGCCTCAACGCCAACGAGATCCTCGAGCGCCTTGGCCGCCACGAGAAGGGTCTGAACCTGGTGATCCTCGACGCCTGCCGCAACAACCCGGCCAATCGCTACACCCTCACCGCCGATGGCCGGCGCCTCAAGGTGCGGGGCGGCGCCAAAGGGCTGGCCGCCATGCCGCCGCCCAGTGGTACGTTGGTGGCCTTCTCTACCGCACCAGGCCAGGTGGCCGACGATGGACTGCACCAGGCCAACAGCCTCTACACGCGCCACCTGTTGCGCAACATGGCCACACCGGGCGTGCCGCTGGAGCAAATGTTCAAGCGCGTGCGCATCGGTGTGATGCACGAATCGGCACAGCGCCAGCGGCCCTGGGAGGAATCGAGCCTCACGGTCGACTACTGCCTGGCCGGGTGTTGATCCGAATCTGTTTGTCTTTCAGGAATTTCGATGCCGCTGACCCACTGGTCTCGTGTCGCCGGCGCGGCAATCTGGAGTCTGCTGAGCGTTTGCTGCCTGAGCGCGTACGGGCAGCAGACGAACGAAGCCGCTGCGATTCAGGCTCCAGCGGCACCGACCAGCAGATGTTCGCCGTCGCAGCGGGAAAACGACCCCCACGATCCCGACTGCAAGGAAGACGCTGAACGCGGAGAACGCCCCGCGGAGAAGCCTTCGCCGCCGCGGGCTGGTGACGCGCCCTTGCCTCCGGTGTGCGCCTGCGGAGGCAATGGCGATCCGAATGGCTCACCCCTGCCGCGCTTCGATCGTGCGCCGCTGCGGGTTCGAAGTTTCGACACGAGCTTCGGGCTCGACCATGCGCTGTCGCGGAAATGGGCGCTGGGCGGGCTGCTGGGCGTCTCACGCGGCCGGCTGCAGCGGCACCAGGTGGAGTACGCCACACCCAACGGCAGCGGGCTGGCCAGTGACACCACCGTGCACACCAGCAGCACGTCGCTGGCGGGCACGCTGGGTTATTTTCCGCAGCCCTCGGTGTTCATCGACGGCACGCTGTCCGTCATGCGCATGCGCTCCGCAGTGAGACGTGTGGTCGAGGGGTACGCCCCCTTTGACGGTGGCAACAGCGGGCGCAGCGTCGGGCTGTCGATCGTTGTGGGCAAGGTGTGGCGCATCGGGCGTCAGGTGTGGGTGCCGCAAATGGGTCTCGACTATGTCAACAGCCACACCGACGCGCTGCACACGTTCTCCGGGGTGAGCCAAAACCGCGATGGCAGCCGCGACGAAGGCTTCAGCGTCAGCGAGCAGCACGAGAGG
>JBBRFR010000378.1:0-3920 GCA_038241485.1 Burkholderiales bacterium | reverse complement strand
CCGTCGCTGCTGGGCCGGGCTGAAGAGTTCACTGCCGCCTGGCCGCAAACACGTGACAAGCGCATCGTGCTGTTCATGAGCCGGCTGCACCCGAAGAAGGGCGGCGACCTGCTGATCGAGGCCTTTGCCCAGGTGGCCGACAGCGACCCCCGCCTGCACCTGGTGATGGCCGGGCCCGACGACCGCTCGGGCGTGCGCGCTGGGCTCGAAGCGTTGGCCGTGGGCCTGGGTGTGGCGCACCGCATCACCTGGACCGGCATGCTCAGCGGCGGCGCCAAGTGGTCGGCACTCAAAGCGGCGGAAGTGTTTGCGCTGCCCTCCCACCAAGAAAACTTTGGCATTGCCGTGGTGGAGGCGCTGGCGATGGGCGTGCCGGTGCTGATCTCTGACAAGGTGAACATCTGGCGCGAGATCGTTGAGGGCGACGCCGGTTTTGCCGCCAGCGACACCATCGCCGGCACGGTGGACAGCCTGCAACGCTGGCTGAAGCTGCCTGAAGCACAACGCAGCGCCATGAAGCTGCGTGCGGCCAGCTGCTACCAGCAGCACTTTCACATGGCCTCGGCGGCGCGCCGCTTGATCGACACCATCACCCCACATGCGGGGGGGCGGGCCCGATTCACGGCCCTGAAATAAAGGCTGTCTATTCTCGGCGGCTGTCCTCTCAACGAAACGCCGGGCCGCTCCGAGTTTCCTTGACCCCCGCGGGGGGCGGGCCGGGCGCAGCCCGGCCCTGGGGGTTTCAATCAATGAGTCCCAACCGCCGGTCATGAAGAAACTTGCTGCTCTTGCTCTCGTGCTGGTCTGCCTGTTGGCGTCTGGCGTTTCCCATGCTGCGTGGAACGCTGACTGGAAACAGCGCACCAAGCTCGGCCTGAACACCGCGGCCGATGGTGTGGCCACCACGGCGGGTGTCGACTCGGTGCCGGTGCTGGTGCGTTTGCATACCGGCAACTTTGCGTTTTTCGAGGCCAAGCCTGATGGCAGTGACCTGCGCTTCATTGCTGCCGACGACAAGACGCCGCTCAAGCACCACATCGAAAAATTCGATGGCCTGAACGAGCTGGCACTGGTCTGGGTGCAAGTGCCCAAGCTCGCGGCCGGCAACAAGGCTGAATTCATCTGGCTCTACTACGGCAACGCCAACGCCGCACCGGGCGAAGACGCCAAGGGCAGCTACGACGCCACGCAAGCCCTGGTCTACCACTTCGGCGAGCGAGAAGCGTCACCGCAAGACGCAACGGCCAACGCCAACAACGCCCTGAGTTCCACTGCCAAGCAGAGCGGCGCCGGCCTGATCGGCGGCGGGTTGAGCTTTGACGGCAGTGGCGAGCTGGCCTTGCCGAGCACGCCTTCGTTGAAGGCCGGCGCAAACGGGTTCACGGTGTCGCTGTGGTTCAAGCCGACCGATGCCTCCGACGCATCGCTCTACGCGCAGACCGACAGCGCCAACGCTTTGCGCATTTCCTTGCGCGGCGGCAAGCTGGTGACTGAATCGGGCGCGCTCACGGCCACCTCGACGGCGCTCATCACGCCCGGCACCTGGCAGCACATGGTGGTAACGGTCAAGGAAGGTTTGACGGTCTACCTGAATGGCCGCGAGGTGGCCAAGGCCGCCGGCGCAGCGCCCGAGCTGGGCAGTGCGGCCGTGGTCGGCAAGGGCTTCAAGGGCGAGCTCGACGAGCTGCAGGTGGCCACCACCGAGCGCAGCGCCGACTGGGTCAAGCTGGCAGCGCTTTCGCAAGGCCAAGACCAGAAGCTGGTGGAGTACAGCCCGGCTGAAGTGAGCGAGGCCGAGAGTGCCTCGTACATGAAGATTCTCCTGAGCGCGGTCACGCTCGATGGCTGGATCGTCATCGGGATCTTGATGGTGATGTTTGTGTTGAGCGTCTATGTGATGTTCGCCAAGACGATGTTTGTGCACGCTGCCAAGCGCGACAACGAGCGCTTCAAGTTGCAGTTCGACCAGTTGTTCTCGAGCATCGCCACCACGCAAGAAAAGCGCGAGCCGAACAAGTTCCGCAACTCGTCGCTGTACCGGCTTTTCGCGTCGGGCGCCGAAGAGCTTCGCCACCGCTTCGAGGCCTATGCCAAGGCCGGCCGCGAGATGGTGCTGACCGATGCGTCGATCAATGCCATTCGGGCCACCGTTGACGCACGCCTGGTGCGCGAGCTGCAAGGCCTGAATTCGATGATGGTGTTGCTCACCATCTGCATTGCCGGTGGCCCCTTCCTTGGCCTGCTCGGCACGGTGGTGGGCGTGATGATCACCTTTGCCGCCATCGCGGCGGCCGGCGACGTGAACGTCAACGCCATCGCGCCGGGCATTGCCGCCGCACTGGTGGCCACGGTGGCGGGCCTCGCGGTCGCCATTCCGGCACTGTTTGGCTACAACTACATCAACAGCAAGATCTCCGAGCTGAGCTCGGACATGCAGGTGTTCGTCGACGAGTTCATCACTCGCATCGCCGAGAGTCACTCGGTCTGAGGCCCGCACCATGAAAATGCAGGCCACCGGCAAGCCCTACGACGAGATCAACGTCGTGCCGATGCTCGACCTCAGCTACGTGTTGCTGGTCATCTTCATCATCATGACCACGGCCTCGGTGCAGGGCATCAAAGTCAACCTGCCCAAGGCGAGCGCCGCTCCCAGCTTGGCCAAGCCGCAGACCAAGGCCATCACCATCCGCGACGATGGGCAGATGTTTCTCGACACCTACCCGGTCACCCTACAAGAGCTCGAAGACCGCCTGCGCCAGATGAAGGCGGTGAACCCGAGCTTCCCGGTGGTGATCAAGGGCGACGCGAAGGTGCATTACGAAAAAGTGGTCGACGTGCTCGACCTGATGGGCCGTCTCGACATCACCCAGCTTGGCCTGGTCACCCAGCGCCTGGTGAAGTAACGGCGCTGCGCCGCGACGGGGGCTTTAACCATGTACCAAGACGACGATCCGGCGAACGGCCGCAGCTGGGTCAAGACGCTTGCCCTGTGGGCGGTGGGTGTGGGGTTGATGGTCGGCGGCACGCTGCTGCTGATGGAATACCTCGCAACCCCGGCGACCAAGCCGCGTGGTGTGCAGCAGGTGGCGCTGATCAAGCAGCCGCCGGTGCCGCCGCCGCCCAAGCCACCTGAAAAAGTGCCCGAGCCGCCCAAGGTCAAGGAAGAGGTCAAGATCGACGAACCCAAAGACGAGCCCAAGCCCGACGAGCCCAAGCCGGCCGACGAGAAGCCCGCGTCTGACAAGCCGTTGGCGGTCGACGCCGACAGCAGCGCAGGCAGCGACGGCTTCGGCCTTATCGGCAAGCGCGGCGGCAGCGACCTCTTGACCACCGGCGGTGGCAGCGGCGCTTACTACTCGGGCCTGCTGCAACGGCACTTTTTTGAAGCCCTCACCCGCAACCGCAAGGTGCTCAGAGACGAGTTCCGCGTGGTCGTCAAGATCTGGATCGGCGACGACGGCCGGGTGCAAAAGGCCGACATCGTCAACGGCTCCGGCAACACCCAGGTCGATGACCTCATCCAGGTCACCCTGATGGAGATGAGCCCCCTGAAAGACGTTCCACCAAGCTCGATGCGGCCCATCCAGCTGCGCTTGAGCAACCGCTCGTGACCGCCATGAACCGCCAGCCCTTATCAATGCCCACCTCCATGAACCTCACCCCCTTTCGCCTGACCGCCGTGCTTGCCCTGGCCTTGTGGGCCGCACCGTCCGTCGCCGCACCTGATGCCGATGCGGAGCAAGTGCGCGCGACCACCGTCAAGCTGATCAACCAACTGGTGGAGCAGGGTGTGCTCACGCGTGAGAAGGCCGAGGCCTTGCTCGCCGAGATGAACAAGCCCGCCGCCGCCGCCCCCGCTGCTGCCGCCGCCGCTTCCGCGCCACCGCCAGTGCGCGTGCCCTATATGCCCGAGTACCAGC
>JBBRFR010000377.1:0-3931 GCA_038241485.1 Burkholderiales bacterium | reverse complement strand
GCGCTCGGCTGCTACGGTGTGGCCGTGCCCACCGAATGGGACGGCGCCGGGCTCGACTACCTCAGCCTCTCGTTGATCCTGGAAGAGATCGCCGCCGGCGACGGCGCCACCTCCACCATCGTGAGCGTCAACAACTGCCCGGTCTGCTCGATCTTGATGGCCTGGGGCAATCAGGCGCAGAAAGAGCAGTGGCTCAAGCCGCTGGCGCGCGGCGACATGTTGGGCGCCTTCTGCCTCACCGAGCCGCATGTCGGATCACAAGCAGACGGCTTGAAAACGACAGCCGCTCTTGTGAAGGGCGAAGACGGTGACCACTACGTGCTCAACGGCGTGAAGCAGTTCATCACCAGCGGCAAGACCGGCGACGTGGCCATCGTGATGGCCGTCACCGACAAGGCGGCCGGAAAAAAAGGCATCAGCGCTTTCATCGTGCCGACGGCCACGCCGGGCTACACCGTCGCGCGGCTCGAAGACAAGATGGGCCAGCACGCGAGCGACACCGCGCAGATCTTGTTCGAGAACTGCCGTGTGCCGGCCGCCCACCTGATCGGTGATGAAGGTCAGGGCCTGAAGATTGCGCTTTCGGGCCTGGAGGGTGGGCGCATCGGCATCGCCTCGCAGGCGGTGGGCATGGCGCGTGCGGCGTTCGAGGCGGCGTTGAAATATGCGAAGGAACGTGTCGCGTTCGGCAAACCCATCTTTGAACACCAGGCGGTGCAGTTTCGCCTGGGTGAGATGGCCACGCAGATCGAAGCGGCGCGCCAGCTGACCCACCACGCGGCGACCCTGAAAGACGCGGGCCAGCCGTGTTTGAAAGAAGCCGCCATGGCCAAGCTCTTTGCGAGCGAGATGGCCGAGCAGGTGTGTTCGGCCGCGATCCAGATCCACGGTGGTTATGGCTACGTGAGCGATTTTCCGGTCGAACGCATCTACCGCGATGTGCGCGTGTGCCAGATCTACGAAGGCACGAGCGATGTGCAGAAGATTCTGATCGGGCGAGCCCTCGCCTGATGGCGTGCCCATGACCGAATCCGAAGCCCGCCAGGTGTTGCTGCTGCAGGCGCACGAGGCCGACAGCGCAAAAAACTGGTCGCACGACGATCGCCAGTGGGCCACCCGGCAGGCGGCCGCGGTGGTGGGGGAGCAGGCTTCGCCCGAGCGTTTTGCCGTGGCGCGCGCGGCCATCGGCCTGCAGCGCCTGCTGCCGCGCGACGCATCGGCCCGGCGCTGGCTGGAGCGCCGGGCTTGGCATCCGGCGTGGGTGTGGGTGGGGGCGTTGCTGGGCTTCATCGCCGGCGTGGCGGTCGATCGGCTTGGCCCGCCCGAGCACGTCAATTTGCTGGCGCCGGCGGTCTGGGTGGTGGTGGCGTGGAACCTGTGTGTGTACGCCGCATCGATGCTGCATTGGCGCGGTGGTGTCGGTGGCTGGCTCGGGCCTTGGCTCGCGCGCCGAGGCGGGCGTGCCGATCTGGCTTCCGCGCTGCTCTGGGCTCGCCACGCGGCACCGCTGTCGATGAAGCGCGCGGCGCTGGTGCTGCACACGGCCGCGGCCCTGCTGGCGCTCGGGTTGGTGGCCGGCCTCTACCTGCGCGGCCTGGTGCTGGACTACCGTGCCGGTTGGCAAAGCACCTTTCTCGACACGCACACGGTGCAATCGATCCTGTCTGCGCTGCTGGCGCCGGCGAGCTGGCTCACCGGCATCGCGGTGCCTGATGTGGCCCCGCTGCGTGTGGGGCCGGGTGCCGCGGCACAAGCCACGGCGGCGCCGTGGATTCATCTGTATGCCACGACCCTGCTGTTGTTCGTGGTGCTGCCGCGCCTGTTGCTGGCGGGGTGGAGTGCATGGCGTGCGGGCGCGCTGTCGAGCCGCTTCCCGCTCGCGCTCGACACGCCGTACTTCATCGCCCTGCACCCGCTGATGCGCCCGGGCCAGTCGAACACCGTGCGGCTGCTGTGGTCTGCGCCTGCGGCGCTCGCGCCGGTGACGCTGCTCGGCCACGCGGTCACCGGTGAATTGGCCGCACCGCTGACGCTGCTGCGCAGCGACGAGGGCGACGAGTTGCAGCTGCTGCCCGCGCCCGCGCCGGGCGCAGCATCGGGTGCCAAGGCACCGAGCTGGTGGAGCGGGTGGCGTGCGCCGAGCGAGCCCGCGCTGGCGCAGGCTGACGTGGTGCTGCTGGTCAACACCTCGGCTGGTCGTGGCGATGAAGGGCTGCCCGCCTTGCAGCAGCCCGTGCTGGTGTTGCGCGATGCCGAGGCCGCCGAGCTGCCTGCGCTCCCGCTGCGGCGGCTGGCCGATGGCTGGCTGCCCGATGGCCGGCTGCTCGATGCGCTGCTCGCACTGCTCGACGGTGATGCGCGAATGGTCCGCCTGGCCGCGGCGTGGCGTGCGCGCCAGCAATCGCTGCTGGACGCCGGTGTGGCCGAAATCGCGCAGACCTTGTCGCACGTGGCCGCTTCACGTGTCGCGGTAGAAAAGTCCAGCGGCTTGCTGGGCGGCAACCGCGCTGATGCCGAGGCAGCGCGCGAGGCGGCGCGCATCACCTTGCTCGCGGCACTCGATCGCGAGCTGGTTGAGCACCGCAGCCGCCTGCTCGCCCTGCTGGGCCGCGCGGATGTGAGCGGTGCCGACGGTTCCGCCGGCGTGCCCGGTGCCGAAGCCGCCTTGCGCAAGCACCTGCCCGAGGGCCGCTCGGCGATGGTGGGCGGCCTGCTCAGCGGCGCGGCCTTGGGCCTCAAGGCCGATGTGCTGAGCGGGGGCCTCACGCTCGGCGCGGGTGCGCTGGCCGGCGGCCTGCTGGGCGCGCTGGGCGCGGCCGGCGCTGCGCGCGGGGTCAACGTGTTGCGCGGCACCGACCGCAGCCAGGTGGTCTGGGACGAGGCCGCGCTGGAGGCCATCACCGTGGCCCTGCTGCAGCGTTGGGGGGCGTTGTCGACGGGCCCGCTGCGCGACGCTGCGCCCTTCGCGACTGCATTGGAAGATCAGCACAAGGAACTCACCAGGGCCTGGGCGCTGTGCGGCGCTTCGGCCGAGTCTCAGCAGCAGGCGGCCAACGCCTTGCGTGCACCACTGGCCGCGGCACTGGTGCAGGCAATGGGCCACCCGGCTGCGGCGGCGAGATCGGGCGCACGACCGCAACGCTAATCGCACGCTAAGTATTTCCCACAAGCCCGGAGGCCGGGTTTGTTCCAGCAGCGCATCACGGGGCCGTCCCTACGATAGGTCTTCGCCCTCACACAGAAGGGTGCAGCCCTCGGTTGACCGACCGACCACATCGAAGGAGACATCACGTGACCACACCCGCACCCCAACGTCGCCGCTTTCTCAAACGCGCTTCTGCCGCCGCTGCTGGCGCAGGCGCCCTGGCCGCCCCGATGGTGTCGAATGCGCAGACCACCTCGCTGCGCTTTCAAAGCACCTGGCCTGCGAAAGACATCTTCCACGAGTACGCCAATGACTTCGCCAAGAAGGTGAACGACATGGCCGGTGGCCGCCTCAAGATCGAAGTGCTGCCTGCCGGTGCCGTGGTGCCCGCCTTCCAGCTGCTCGAAGCGGTGAGCAAGGGCACGCTCGATGGCGGCCACGGCGTGGTGGCCTACCACTACGGCAAGAACTCGGCGCTCGCGCTGTGGGGCTCGGGGCCGGCCTACGGCATGGACCCAAACATGGTGCTCGCCTGGCACAACTACGGTGGCGGCAAAGCGCTGCTCGAAGAGATCTACAAGGCCATCAACATGGACGTGGTGTCGTACCTCTACGGCCCCATGCCCACCCAGCCGCTGGGTTGGTTCAAGAAGCCGATCGCACGCGCTGCCGACATGAAAGGCCTGAAGTTCCGCACCGTCGGCCTGGCGGTTGACGTGTTCACGAAGATGGGCGCCGCGGTGAACCCGCTGCCAGGCGGCGAGATCGTGCCGGCCCTCGACCGCG
>JBBRFR010000376.1:0-3948 GCA_038241485.1 Burkholderiales bacterium | reverse complement strand
CAGGCCGCCGCTGTGGTCGGGCCCCCAGGCAGCCTGGCCTTGGTCAAAGTAGGCGGCCGTGCCCTGGCTGACGTGATGCGTGACGTAATCGCGCCAGGCCATGTGGTGGCGGGTGTCGCGGCGCGCGTCCACCAGATCGGTGGCGAGCGGCAGGCGCCCAGGAAAGCTCGGGCTCGCATTCAGTCCTGCCACCAGTTCTTCTGCCGTGCAGGTGGCTCCGGTCGCCTCGATCGCCTCGATGAGGTGCGCCTGGGTGATGCGGCCAGCCTGCCACTGCGCGCGGTACCAGTCGCGCGGCATCAGCATCGGGCTGCCCGCCAGCGCCGCCAGGTGGGCGGCGGCGGCTGCAATCGGCCGCTCCAGGTGGCCCCAGTAGGGGTTGACCGCGATGAACCGATCCAGCGGCCAGGTGGGGGCGATACGGGCGCACGCGGCGTCGATCACGGGTCTGAGGGCGGTGGGTGTCGCCCGGGTCGAAACTTCGGTCACGGCGTTCATCACAGGGCTCCAGGCTTGGGGGCTTCGGGAAGGATCGGAGGGGGTGCGGCGGTCTTGGCCGGCAGCCGGGCGGGCCACACGCGGAAGGTCAGGCGGGTGAAGGCTTCATCCAGGTACAGGCCGGCAAACAGCCACGGGTAGAGCTTGCGGGACAGTGCGCCCTGGGGCCGGGCGCGCACGGCACCCTGGACGATGAACAGCACCACGAAGCAGCCGATGACCCAGGCCACCCCGCCCATGCTCACCGGGGCGGGGGCGCCCAGCCACTGCTTGAACAGCAGGTGCAGCCCGAAGTAGGCCAGCGAGACGGCAAAAGCCCCCGCCAGCCCTGCCAGCACCCACGCGCCGCCGGCCCGCAGCAGCGGCCCGGCGAGCAGCGGCACCAGCGCCAGCGCCAGGACGGCGCTGACCGCCCACAGCGCAGGCGCTTGCCCCGGGCGGATGCCCCAGGCGAGCGCCGCCGCAGCCACGATGCCGACACCCACGATGGCGCTGGCAAACCAGGCCAGGCCGCTCAGCGGTGGCAAGGGCGGGGTCATCTGCTGCAGCCGGTTTTGCTCTACAGCCGTGCCGGCACTCAGGAAGGCATGTGCCTTGTACAGCGAGTGGGCGACGATGTGCAGCAGCGCCAGGTCGTACAGGCCGAGGCCACATTGCATCAGCATGAAACCCATCTGCGCGCAGGTCGACCAGGCCAGCGACACCTTGATGCTGATGCGCGTCATCATGGTCGCTGCCGCGACGACGGCCGTGATCCCGCCGACGACCACCAGCAGCGCCTGCGCGGCCGGCACGTCAGCCACCAGTGTGCCCAGGCGGATCAACACGAAGCCGCCGAGGTTGACGACACCGGCATGCAGCAGCGCCGAGACGGGCGTGGGCGCCTCCATCACCTGGATCAGCCAACCGTGCACCGGCAGTTGCGCGCACTTGACCAGCGCAGCGATGACGAACAGCACCGCGGCCCACTGCAGCGCAGTGGAATAAGCGGGGAGTGCCCGCGCCGCTGCGATGGCCTGGTCGATCTCGAGCGTGCCGAGCTGCGACGCCACGATGGCGATGGCGCCCAGCATGCACAGGTCGGCCACCCGACTGGCGAGGAACTTCTTGTGTGCCGCGATCAGCGCCTGCGGCCGCTGATCGAAGAAGGTCAGCAGGCCATGCAGCGTCAGGCTGGTGGCGATCCAGGCCAGCACGAGCAGCAGCAGGTTGTTCGACAGCACCAGCAACGTCACCGCAGCCAGGGTCAGCATCAGGTTGCGGATGTAGCGCGGCTGACCCCGCTGGCCGCCCAGATACGACTGCGAATAGCCGACGATGACCCAACCGATGAAGCACACCAGCACCAACATGATGTCGGTCAACGCATCGCTGCGCAGGCTGAAATGGACGCCCGCGTCGGAGCCGGCCAGAGCAGGCCCGCGCCAGACGCCAGGGCCACCGACCATCAGCCAAAAGAGCGAAACGATCGAGGCGGCAAGTGCCAGGCCCGCGCCGAAGCGCGCCCAGCGCCAGCCGGATGGCGGCGGAGTGGACATGAACGAGGGCGCGGCGGCGAGTGCGAACAACAGTGGCACGGCGCACAGCAGCGCGGCGCGCAGCGGCGGTAAATCGACAAGTAGTGTTTCCATGGGCGCGGGTTCGTGGTCTTGTGGTCTTGGTTTTGCGGTGCTGCACTGTGCCAAGCGATGGGACTTCTGTATAGTTCATTAATCGCCACGTATCGTTTGATAAAAAAGAACGATAAAACAGAACGACAAAAGCAACGACAAAAGCAACGACAAAAGCAACGACAAAAGCAACGACAAAAGCAACGACAAGAGCAACGACAAGAGCAACGACAAAAGTCCTTGGGCGATTGACGACGCCGCGTTGCGCGTCCGAGCGGGATCAACCGGCGGGCGCAGGAGCGCCCAGCACCTCGGCCTCGGACTGGCTCAGCAACGATTTCAGCAAGGGCGACTCGAAGCGCCGCTCCATCGAGATGCCGAAGAAGCTTTCGTGCAGGTCGGGCACCACGGCGTACTCCACCAGCACACCGCTGCGCAGCTCGTCCTGCACCACCACGGTGGGCAGCAGCGCCACGCTGTCGGAATCGCGCGCCAACAGGCGCAGCAGCGCCATGTCGTCCACCTCGGCGCGCAGCCGATAGCGGATGCCGAACTGCTCGCACATCAGGTCGAAGCCGGCGCGGATGTCGTTGTCGCGGCCCGGCAGCAGCAGCGGCACCTCGGCCAGCTCAGCGGGGAAGCGGAAGGCACGGCGTTTCGGGCGCGGTCGGCCCACCAGGCTCACCGGTTGGCGGGCGATGAGCCGGCAGCGCCAAGGGTCCTCGGCGCTGGCGTGCACGCGACGGTTCGACAGGATCAGGTCCAGCGTGTGCACGCGCAGCCGCGCCAGCAGGTCGGCCAGGCTGCCCGACTGCAGCACCAACTCGACATCGGCGCGCTGCAGCAGCGGGCGCACGAAGTTTTCCTGGAAGTTGCGCGACAGCGTCGCCACCGCGCCGATGCGCAGCACCTGCCGAGCGTCGCGCCGGCCCTCGCGCAGCAGAGCCGTCAGCTCGTTGCCAGCGGCGAAGATCGACTCGGCATAACCCAGCGCCAGTTGACCGGCCTCGGTCAGCTTGAGCGTGCGCCCGACACGGTCGAACAGCGGCTGGCCGAGTTGCTCCTCCAGTTGCTTGATCTGCGTCGACAGCGCCGACTGCGAGACATGCAAGCGCGTGGCCGCGCGCGTGAGGTTGCCGTCCTTGGCCACGGCCCAGAAGTAGTGCAGGTGGTGGAAGTTCAGCCGGGCCATTTGCTGAATCTGCTGGAGCTGCTGCACGCGAAAGCGGCGTCATGCGGAGGGGTTGCCGGGTCCATGACCGTCATTTTGGCGCACGCTGCAACCGACCGCCACGCAGCCCAAAGCGTCTTGCGCCTTCAGGCTGCGGTGTCTTGACCGATCAGGATCCGCGCCTCGCTCTCGAAGCGATACGGCGGAACCTCCAGGTTGGTCGGGGCCGGCTTGTTCTTGAAGACACGCCCGGCGCCGTCAAAGGTCGACCCGTGGCACGGGCAGAGCCGGCTGCCGCCGTCACGACCAGCCAGGTCCGGCGGTCGGGGTTCATCGGGAGGTTGGGGTTGGGGAATGCTGCGTCCAGGGTGGGCTCCTTGTTGTGTCTGTCGATCGAGCATTCAGCGTCGTGCTCTCAGTTCGCTTGGGTGGGCTCGACCCCCTTGGCGCGCCGCGCCGCCAACCTGGCGAGACGGCGAAAAACGGCGGGCAGTCGGTCGGGCAGATCCTCGGCCAGCAAGCCTGGACCGAACGCGTGCAAACCAACGCCGCGGGTCAGGTGGTCCTCAAGCTCAAGACGCCCTGGCGAGACGGCACCACGCACCTGGTGCTGTCGCCGCTGGAGTTCATGCAGCGGCTGGCAGCGCTGGTGCCCAGACCGAGGCTGCA
>JBBRFR010000375.1:0-3950 GCA_038241485.1 Burkholderiales bacterium | reverse complement strand
GATGTGCGCGAATACCATCTGGACGCAGAGCTGCTGCACGAGTTCCGCCGCCACGGCGCGCAGAGCCCCGCCTACACCTCGATCGTGGCGGCCGGTGCCAACGCCTGCGTGCTGCACTACGCCGCCAGCAACGCGCCGCTCAAGGCGGGCGAGCTGTGCCTGATCGACGCCGGCTGCGAGCTCGACGGTTACGCCAGCGACATCACCCGCACCTTCCCCGCCACCGGCCGCTTCAGCGCTGCGCAGCGCGAGCTTTACGACATCGTGCACGCCGCCCAAGTGGCCGCCATCGCCGCCACCCACCCTGGCGCACGCCAGCGCGACGCGCACCACGCCGCAGTGCGCGTGCTGGCGCAAGGCATGCTCAACAGCGGCCTCTTGAGCCGCGACCAGCACGGCAGCCTCGACGACGTGATCGCCAGCGCCGCCTACCGCCAGTTCTACATGCACGGCACCGGCCACTGGCTGGGCCGAGACGTGCACGACGTGGGCGAGTACCTGGCGCTCGATGAACCCGCCCTCGAGCAGCCCGACGGCCTCGGCGGCAAGGTGGTCAAGCCGCCCTCGCGCCGGCTGCAGCCCGGCATGGTGGTGACGCTGGAGCCCGGCCTTTACGTGCGCCCCGCCGAGGGCGTGCCCGAGCGGTATTGGCACATCGGCATCCGCATCGAAGACGACGCCGTCATCACCGAGCAAGGTTGTGAACTCATCAGCCGTGGCGTCCCCGTGCACGCTGACGAGATCGAGGCCTGGATGAAAGGCTGAGCATGAGCACCGCCCACAAGTCGCAGAGCGCTCGTCGAGCTACCGGGTGAGGGCCTGCCCGACCCGGTGGCCGTGAAAGTAAGCCTCTTCGAACACCGAGTACCCCGACAGGTCGCTGTGGGCAAGGCGCACACGGCCTGTTGACAGAGCCAGCGCCTTCAGCGCCGCGCTGCCGCGCACGCCGGGCACCGGGATGCTCATGGCGTGGCCGTAGCGCATCAGGTCGATGCGCTTCACCTTGGCCGGCAAGTCGGGGTGGGCTTGCGCCAGGTCTTTCAGCACGGCGCCGGCCCACGCCGACCAGGGATCGTTCAGCAGGCGTGTGCGCTGCGCCTTCAGCTGCGCCGCCGAATCGCCGCCCAACGCCCAGTAGCTGGTGAGCACGGTCGGGCCGGGGTGCGGCCGGGTGCTTTGGTGCATGGCGTCCACATAGCCGAGCGAGGGGCTGGCGTGGATCACGTTGTCCCATGACGGTGGGGCGCCGCCGAGGTCGGCCAACACCGGGTCGACGTGCAGGTTGGCCACCAGCCAGGGGGCATAACGAAGCTGCGCCGTGGCTTGCTGCAAGGCGGTGGGAGGCGATGCCAGCACACGGGCGCTGATGAACAGGGGCGTGGCCATCACCACGTGAGCCGCCGTCCAGCGCTCGCTGCGTTGTGCGGCGGCGTCCCACACGTCAACCGCCACGTCGTGCTTGTTCTCCACCACCTTCAAGACCAGCTTGCCCCCGTGCACCCGCTCACGCAGCGGTGCGAGCAGACGCTCGGTGAGCCAGGCGTTGCCTTGCGGCCAGGTGAGCACACCGTCGCGCTCTTCGGCGTCATCGGCGCCCGGGGCGTGAAAGCCGTGGCGGCTGGCAAAGTAGTGCAGGCCGGCCCAGGCCGACACCTGGGCCGAAGTGGCGCCGTAGTCATCGCGACAGCAGTAGTCGAGGTAGGTTCGCAGCGGCGCGGCGGTGAGGCCTTGTGCGTCAAGCCAGGCGCTGAAAGTGATGGCGTCCAGCGCGTCGTGCGCTGCCGTCCACGGCGCGCGGGCAGTCGGCATGCTGAAGCCGAGCGCCTTTCCAGCCTGAGCCACCAACGTGCTGAAGCGGCGGTATTGCGCTAGCGTTTCGTCGCTCTGGCCGAGCACCGGAAGCAGGCCTTCTTGCCACCGGCCGTCGATGAACAAACGCTCTTGCGGGCTGTGGCACAGGTGGCGTTCGTCGTAGAGGCGCTGGCCGTGTTCGACACGGCTGACGCCCAGCTCTTCAAGCAGTTCGATCACTTCAAGCGCCTGCTCACCCGGCAGCGGCAGGTAATGCGCACCGAGCGGGCAGGCCATACCGGCGATCTGGTGGCCGCGGCTGTTGCCGCCGGCCGTGTCTTCGAGATCAAGCAGGTGCACGTCGGCCGCGCCCTTGCGCGCCAGGACACGCGCACACGCGAGGCCTGCCACGCCAGCACCGACGATCAGCACATCAACACGGTGCTGCACCGCGGGTGTCGGCAAGCCGTTGTTTTGGAGATCGCGCAAGCGGTGGCCACGCTCGTGTTGCGCGCCCACCCAGCCGCCTTCGTAACGCGGCTCAGCCGCGCGCTGGCACGACGCGGCCAGCGGCAATGACACCGCCGCGCCGAGCAGCGTGCGCCGGCGCAGCCTCATTCGTGCACCCGGCCCCACTCTTGTTCGAAGGTCTGCACCAGCACCTGGTTCGACAGGCGGTTGACCTCGGCGGGCACCCTCGCCATGTCAGGCGGGAACTGCAACATGGCCGGCAAACCCGCTACCGTCAGAAACCGCAAACCGGGTGGCAGTTGCGTGGGCACACGGAACGGCCGGCGGCTCGCCAGGATGAAGCCCCACTCGCCAAAGCTCGGCACGTGCGCGTGGTAGGGCGTGGTTTGCAGGCCAGCGGCTTCGATGGTGGTCGCAACCGTCCAGTAACTCTTGCGCGCAATCAGCGGCGAGGTGGTTTGCATCACCGCATAACCCGAGGCCGAGAGGTGGGCGTCGATCAGCGAATAAAAGCTCGTGGTGTAGAGCTTGCCGATGGAAAAGTTGGTGGGGTCGGGGAAGTCGACCACGATCACGTCGAAGCTGCCCGCGCTCATTTGTTTCTCTTGCTCAAGCCACGCAAACGCGTCGGCATTGACGATGCGCAACTTGGGCGAGCGCAGTGCATCGGCGTTGAGCTGGCGCAGCATCGGCTGCTCGGCGAACAACCTCGTCATGTGCGGGTCGAGCTCGACCAGCGTCACCGCTTCGACGCTGGCGTACTTGAGCACCTCGCGCACCGCCATGCCGTCGCCACCACCCAGCACCAACACACGTTTGGGCGCACCGTGGGCCGCCATCGCGGGGTGCACCAGAGCCTCGTGGTAACGGTACTCGTCGCGTGAATGGAACTGCAGGTTGCCGTTGAGGAAAAGCCGCACGCCCACTCGGCTGGCCGTGACCACCACCCGCTGGTAGGCGCTGGTCTCGCTGTAGAGAATGCGGTCACCGTAAAAACGGTCTTCGGCCCAGGTGCTGATGCGGTCGGCACTGGCCAGCGCGACCAGCAGTGCGGCCACCACCGCAAGGCAGGCGATCACGTGCGCCGACAGGCGGCGCAGTTCGCCGCGAAAGAGCCACATCGCCCAGGCCGCCACACCCACGTTCAGCAGGCCGAACACCGCCCCGGTGCGCACCAGGCCGAGGTGTGGCACCAGCAGCAGCGGGAAGGCAATGGCCACCGCCAGCGCCCCCAGGTAATCGAAGGTGAGCACCTGCGAGACCAGGTCTTTCAGCACATAACGTTCGCTGAAGTGGCGCTTCAAGATGCGCATCACCAGCGGGATCTCCAACCCCACCAGGGTGCCGATCAGCAGCACCAGCGAATACAGGACGAAGCGGAACGACGACGTGGGCAGTGTCTGCAGCGAGAACAGGACCGCCGGCATCAACCCGCCGATCAAACCCACCAGCAACTCGATGCGCAGAAAGTGCGCCACCAGTTGGCGCTCGAAGAACCGCGAGAGATAGGAGCCGATCCCCATCGCAAACAGGTAACTGCCGATGATGGTGGAAAACTGCAGGATCGAGTCGCCGAGCAGGTAGCTCGCAAGCGCCCCCGCCGCCAGCTCGTAGAGCAGCCCGCAGGCGGCGACCACGAAGACCGAGGCCAGCAGCGCGACTTCGGCCGGCCGGATGGGCGGTGGCGC
>JBBRFR010000374.1:0-3968 GCA_038241485.1 Burkholderiales bacterium | reverse complement strand
CAGCTTGAGATCGAACACGAGCGCCTGAAGTCTGAGAAGCAGTCTCAGGCCACGCCGCTGCGTGTGGAGCGTGTCGCACGCGAGCGCCTGGCCATGCGCAACGCCACCCCGGCGGTCACGCAGTACGTGACTTACACGCCGGCTGCCTCGGCGGTGGGGGCTGCACGATGAAGGCCTCGAACAGGAGCCCGAAGGCCGGCGCCGTCAACGTGCGCAGCGTGATGTATTCGACCAGCCCGCTGCTGGCTTCGAAAACGCCGCCGTGGCGCTCCAAGTTTCTGGTCGGCCTGGTGGGCCTGGGCTTTTGTGTGCTGGCCGGCCGCGCGGTGTATGTGCAGATTGTCGGCAACGACTTCTTCTTGAAGCAGGGCGAGATTCGCTACGCGCGCACGCTTGACCTGTCGGCCAGCCGTGGGCGCATCACCGACCGCAATGGGCTGATCCTCGCCTCCAGCGTGCCGGCGCCATCGCTGTGGGTCATCCCCAAAGATTTTGAGGCCGACAAACACCAGCGCGCCAACCTCGCCAAGTTGCTCGGCATGACCAGCACCGAGTTGGTCGGCCGGCTCGACGACAGCCCCAACTTCGTGTGGCTGCGCCGCCAGGTGGATGAGGCCGTGGCGCAAAAGGCGATGGGCCTGGGCATCAAGGGCTTGTTCCAGGTGCGCGAGTTCAAGCGCAGGTACCCCGAGGGCGAAGCGGCTGCGCATGTGGTGGGTTTCACCAGCGTGGAAGAGCGTGGCCAAGAGGGCATCGAGCTCGCGTTCCAGAAAGACCTGCAGGGGCGCAACGGCAGCCGCCGGGTGGTGAAAGATCGCCTGGGCCGCGTGGTGGAAGACATCGGCGAGAGCGTGCAGCCGGTCGATGGCCGTGACATCGAGTTGTCGATCGATTCCAAGGTGCAGTTTTACGCCTACCAGCGCATACGCGATGCGGTGGCCCAGCACAAGGCCAAGGCCGGCAGTGTGGTGGTGCTCGACGTGCAAAGCGGCGAGGTGCTGGCACTGGCCAACTTCCCGAGCTATTCGCCCGGCGACCGCAGCAACCTCTCCGGTGCCCAGCTGCGCAACCGCGCGCTCACCGACACCTTCGAGCCCGGCTCGACGATGAAACCCTTCATCGTCTCGCTCGCGCTGGAGACGGGGCGTGTCACGCCCAACACCGTGATTGCCACCGCGCCGGGGCGCCTCACCATCACCGGCTCGACCATCAGCGACGCCCACCCGCACGGCGACCTGACGGTGTCTGAGGTGATCCAAAAATCGAGCAACGTCGGCACCGTCAAGATGGCGATGCAGATGCAGCCGCGCGAGATCTGGGAGATGTACACCCAGGTCGGCCTGGGCCAGCGCCCCCAGATCAACTTTCCCGGTGTGGTGACGGGCCGGCTGCGCCCCTACAAAACCTGGCGCCCGATCGAGCAGGCGACCATGAGCTACGGCTACGGCCTGTCGGCGAGCCTCTTTCAACTGGCGCGCGCCTACAGCGTGTTTGCGCACGACGGCGAGCTGATCCCCACCTCCATCGTGAAGAACCAGCAGCTCACGCCCGATGTGCAAACGACGGGCTTGCGGGTGATGTCACCCAAGACCGCCAAGGCCGTGCGCGAGATGCTGCACATGGCCGCTGGCCCCGGCGGCACCGGCCCGAAGGCGCAGGTGATGGGCTACTCGGTGGGCGGCAAGTCGGGCACGGCGCACAAACAAGAAGGCAAGGGTTACGCCGAAAAGAAGTACCGCTCGTGGTTCGTCGGCATGGCGCCGATCCACAACCCGCGCATCGTGGTGGCGGTGATGGTGGATGAGCCGAGCGACGGCAAGTACTTCGGCGGCGACGTGGCCGCGCCGGTGTTCAGCCAGGTGGTCGAGCAGACGCTGCGCTCCATGGGTGTGCAACCCGATCTGGAAGTGAAGCAGCAGATCGTCACCCAGAAGCTGCCTGCTGTGGAGGAGAGTTTCTGATGCCCGGGCCAACCTCCACCCTCCAGCAGCTTCGTGACGTGGGCAGTGCCGTGGCTTGGCTGCGCAGCCGCGGCGTGCACAACCTCAGCACCGACAGCCGCCGCCTGCAAGCCGGTGACGCATTCATCGCCTGGCCCGGTTACGCCCACGACGGCCGCCAGTTTGTGCCCGCTGCGCTCGCGGCGGGTGCCGCGGCCTGCGTGGTCGAAGCCCGCGGCGCCGAATCGTTTGGTTTTGACGCGACTCGCGTGGCCACGATGGCCGGCCTGAAAGCCGCCACGGGCCCGCTGGCCAGCACCTACCTGAACCACCCCAGCCAACAGCTCGACGTGGTGGCCGTCACTGGCACCAACGGCAAGACCTCGGTGGCCTGGTGGGTGGCTCAATCACTGAGCTTGCTTGGCCGGCGCTGTGGCGTGGTCGGCACGCTGGGGGTGGGCGAGCCGCCGTCGTCGGCATCGCCTGCGGCCTCTGTCTTGTCCACCGGCCTCACCACGCCCGACCCGGTGACGCTGCAAACGGCCTTCCGCCGGTTTGCCGACAGCGGCTTTGCGGCCTGTGCCATCGAAGCCTCGTCGATCGGCATCGTCGAGCAGCGTATGGCCGGCACGCAGATCGCTGTCGCCCTGTTCACCAACCTCACGCGCGACCACATCGACTACCACGGTGACATGGACACGTACTGGCAAGCCAAGGCCCAGCTCTTCGCCTGGCCGGGCCTGCGCGCCGCGGTGCTCAACGTCGACGACGAGCGCGGTGCGGCGCTCGCGCCCAGCCTCACCGGCCTCGATGTGTGGACCTACAGCACGAAAAAATCGGCCCGCCTGCTGGCCAGCAACATTGCCTACCGCGATGGCGGCCTGGCCTTCACGCTCAACGAAAACGCTGAAGCCGTCGAGGTGCGCAGCGGGCTGATCGGCGACTACAACGTCTCCAACCTGCTGGCGGTGATCGGTGGCTTGCGCGCGCTCGGTGTGCCCTTGGTCGACGCCGCGCGCGCGTGTGCGCAGCTCACTGCTGTGCCGGGCCGTATGCAATCGGTCGTCTCGGTTGCGGGCCCGGCGGTGGTGGTCGACTACGCCCACACACCCGACGCGCTGGAGAAGGCCTTGCAGGCTTTGCGGCCACTCGCGAAGGAGCGTCGTGGTCTGCTGTGGGGAGTGTTCGGCTGCGGCGGCAACCGCGATGCGAGCAAACGCCCGTTGATGGGGGCCATCGCCGAACGCCAGGCCGACCAGGTGGTGGTGACCAGCGACAACCCGCGCAATGAAGCGCCGGGCGAGATCCTGAAGCAGATTGCCGCCGGCATGGTGCGGCCTGACCGCGCGGTGGTGATCGAAGACCGGCGTGCCGCGATTGCGCATGCCGTGACGCAGGCACAACCCAACGATGTGATCCTGATCGCCGGCAAGGGCCATGAGCCCGACCAAGAGATTGCGGGCGTCAAGCACCCGTTCTCCGATGTGCGAGAGGCGCAGGTCGCGCTGGCGCGGAGGGGGCAACCATGATCACGAAGTGCGAACGGGCCGCTGCGCCGGGCCGCCCCAAGCAAGGCCCGACCCTCCCGGAGGGTCGATCGCCGTACCCGGCGAGCGGGGTGCAGCCATGATGACGCTGGCCCAAGCGCACGCCTTGCTGCCGGGCTCAACGCTGGTCGGTGACGGCAGCCTTCACGTTGCACGGGTTCACTCCGACACCCGCAGCCTGCAAGCCGGTGACCTCTTCGTGGCACTGCGCGGCGAGCACTTCGATGCGCACGACTTTTTGCCGCAGGCCCGCGAGGCCGGTGCCGTGGCGGCCCAGGCCGAACGTGGCATCGCTGAAGCTGGTCTGTCGGGCTTGCAGGTGACCGACAGCAAGCAGGCGTTGGGTGCGTTGGCCACTGCCTGGCGCGCGCGTTTCGACATACCCTTGATCGCTGTCACCGGCAGCAACGGCAAGACCACCGTCACGCAGATGTTGGCCTCGGTGTTGAAGGCCTGGTGGGGCGAGGGTGCGTTCTCGACC
>JBBRFR010000373.1:0-3971 GCA_038241485.1 Burkholderiales bacterium | reverse complement strand
GGCGTGACCGAAGGCCCGGCGGCGGTCGAACAGTGGCGCCAGGCCACCCAAGGGCGGGTGCCCATCGAAACCTACTACGGCGCGATGCTGCGCAATGGCTTGACCGTCGTGCCCGCGCGCAACACCAACCTCATCGACATCTCGTTCACCGGCTCCGACCCGCGCTTCGTCGCCGCGGCAGCCAACGCCTTTGCCCGGGCCTACATCGAGTTCAGCGTCGAACTGCGCATCGAGCCCTCTCGCCAGTACGGGAGCTTCTTCGACGAGCGGCTCAAGAGCCTGCGCGCGCAGTTCGAAGAGGCCCAGCGCAAGCTGTCCACCTACCAGCGCGATCGCGGCATCATCCCGACCGAGCGCATCGACCTCGAAGGCGCCCGGCTGACCGCCATCATGACGCAGCTGGCTGGCGCCCAGGCCGAGCTGGCCGACACCAGCACCCGCCAGCGCAACACCGGCACCGAGACCTCGCCCGACGTACAGTTGAGTTCTGTCGTTCAGGGCCTGAAGTCGGAGCTCGCGCGGGCCGAAACGCGGCTGAGCGAGATCAGCGCCATCGTCGGCTCCAACCACCCGCAGCGCCTGCAGCTCGAAGCGCAGATCGCCGAGATCAAGCAGCAGATCACTTCCGAAATGCGCCGTGTCTCAGGCGTCACCGCCACCGTCAACCGCGCCACCGGGCAAAAGATTGCCGAACTGTCCGCCATGGCGGAGGCCCAGAAACGCACCGTGCTGTCGCTGCGCGCGCAGTTCGATGAAATGGCGGTTCTGCAACGGGACGTCGAGACCGCCCAGCGTGCCTACGATGCGGTGGCCACACGGCGCAGCCAAGTGTCGCTTGAAAGCCAAGCCGACCAGGCCAGTGCCCGTGTGCTCACCCCGGCCAGCGAACCCCTTATGCATTCGAGCCCGAACATCCAGAAGAACATGATGGCGGCGGCGGCCCTGGGCTTGCTGCTCGCCATCGGAGCGGCCCTCGGCTGGGAGCTGCTCGACCGCCGAGTGCGCAGCACGGCCGACCTGAGCATCATTGAAGGTGTGCCCGTCCTGGGCGTGGTGTCACCGTGGGTCGACCGCGCTCGGCACGGCCCGCACCGCCCTCGTGGGCCGCTCAACCTGCCGCCCACTAGCAAGAACCTGACGCCGCAGCTGACCTTGGACGAGGGCAGCTGATGGCGACCATGTCGTCGGGAAAGGCGCGCGACGCAGACAGATCCATCGGAGCCATCCTGGTCAATTCCGGGCGCCTGGCCATTGAGGACGTCGAGCGCATCATCAACTTCCAGAAAGAGAACGCACTGCGCTTTGGCGACGCGGGCATGCAACTCGGTCTGCTCACCGAAGCCGACATCTTCTACGCCTTGTCGCTGCAGTTCGACTACCCCTACCTGAGCGGCCCGGGACACCCGGTCAGCGACGAGGTGGTGGTGGCCTACCGGCCGTTCAGCGCCGAGGGCGAACGCCTGCGCTCCCTGCGCAGCCAGTTGCAGTTGCGCTGGTTCAAAGAGGGTGCCTCGCGTGTCGCCTTGGCCGTGGTCGGCACCCGCCCTGGCGAAGGCCGCAGCCTGCTCGCTGCCAACCTGGCGGTCACCTTTGCACAAGCGAAGGAGCGAACCTTGCTGATCGATGGCGACTTGCGCAACCCGCGCCAGCACCTGCTCTTCAAGGTTGAGAACCAGACCGGCTTGTCGAACCTGCTCACGGGCCGCATGCACGAGCAGGTGATCAAGCTGGTGCCGGGCATTCCGGGGCTGGCGATCCTGCCCTCGGGGCCGATCCCGCCCAACCCAGAAGAACTGCTGGGTCGCTCGTCGTTCGACCGCATCCTTGAACAAAGCATGTCGGCCTTCGACGTGGTGATCATCGACACGCCGGCCATGACCATGGGCGCCGATGTCACGCTGCTCGCTCGCTTTGCCGGTGCGGCCTTGATCGTTGCCCGCAACAACATGACACGCACGGCAGAGTTCCAGGAACTGGTCGACCAGATGCAGGAAGCCGGCGTCAAGGTGGTCGGCTCGGTTCTCGTCGACGTGCCGTTCCAAAAGCCCCAGAAGCTCAAGTCAGTACGGCGAGGCACGTGAGCCCGCCCGAGCCTCGCATGGCGATGACCTCGGTGCGGGCCTTGCGGCCGTGGTTGCTTCTGCTGGCGGGGTTTGCGGTGATGTATGTGCCGCTCTACTGGGCGGCCAGTCACGATCTGTGGCAAACCGATGAGCTGGGGCATGGGCCCATCATCCTCGGCCTGACTGGGTGGTTGTTCTGGCAAGCGCGCCAGCAGATCGTGGCCGCCTCAGCTCCCCCCGCACCTGCCCTCGGTTGGCTGCTGTTCGCCACCGGCCTGCTGTTGTACGGGCTCGGTCGTGTGTTCAACGTGGCAAGCGTCGGGTTCGGCTCGCAGATTTTTGTCGTCGCGGGCGGCTTGCTGTTGCTGGGCGGCACCGGCGCGCTGCGGGCTGCGTGGTTCCCGGTGCTCTACATCCTGTTCATGGTCCCGCTGCCGGCCAGCGTGGTGGACGCCGTGACCGGCCCGTTGAAGGGCTGGATCTCGGTCATCGTCGTCAACCTGCTGTATGTCTTGGGCTACCCGATTGCACGCGCCGGCGTGATGATCTCGATCGGCCCGTATCAGCTGCTGGTGGCCGACGCCTGCTCGGGGCTCAATTCGATGTTCAGCCTGGCGGCCATCGGTGCGCTGTTCATCTACTTCAAGGGCCGCGCCCGGCGTGCGCACAACGTGATCATGATCGCGTCGATCCTGCCGATCGCGTTCGCGGCCAACATCATCCGGGTCATCACCCTGGTGCTGATCACTTATCACGGTGGTGACGAAGCCGGCCAGGGCTTCCTCCATGGTGCGGCCGGCATCGTCCTGATGGCCGCGGCGCTGGCGATCCTGTTTGCATTGGACGCAGTGCTTGCCAACCGCTTTGGCAAGCAGCCCCGAACCGTGGCGTCAGCAGATTCTTAATCGCGCGTAGCGAGCGCGTCGTAACAGCTGACTCGGTCGAGCACCCGACAAAATCCCGGCACGTCTTTCAGCACCCCTGGACACGAAGCAGGTCAAACCACGACGTCTTGTTGGACTCGACGGGCACAAACGTGAGGCGGCCGACCCCATCTTTGAGGGCCTGACGCACAACATGTCAGCCCCCTCGACGTCGATCTTGATGTCGTGCGGGCAGCCACGCTGCTTCAACGGCGACCTCCCGGTCTCTCAGCTGCAGATACAAGTCGCTGTCTTCACCCCTGCGCGCGCCCATCAAAGATAAGGTCTTTCGTTCACAGCACCCACTCCTGGTTGGCTGAAATTCCCTGCCAGAGCCGCCTTCACAACTGCGCATCAGAGCGCCAGGAACTGCTTGAGCACCCTCAGCGATTTCTCCCTGAACTCTTCCAGGCGGTCATGTTGCCCCGACCCCATCGCAACCGACGCCACCGCCGAGAGGTCGCCGGCCTTCAGCTTGAGCTCGGCGAAGTCATACCCATAAAAACCCGCCGTCTGGCGCAAGGGCGGCACGCGTGGCAGAGCCGAGCCCAGACAACCCATCGTTTCCGAAAAACCGAGCAACTTCGGGTGGTACGCAATGCACACGGTCGGCACCCGCTGCGCATGCGCCATCACGCAGCCGTGCAGGCGCATCGACACCGTGAGCACGGAACGCGCCAGGACCGAGCAGACCTCGCGCGGCTCGAGCGCATCGGTGATGTTGTGGATTTCGACATCGTTATGTTCTCGCGTGATCAGCTCGGCCACGCGGCCGTGCTCCACCCGGTCATCGTCGTGCAGGCACGACATGGGCACGAAGACGATGGCCGCCTTCATCTCGCGCGCCACTGCGGCGAGCTCGGCCGTGATCCAGTTCGTCCAGCCCGCGTCTTGCGCCCAGCGCGGGGCCAGCACCACCGCGATGTAGCGTGAAGGCAACTTCATCGCCGACAGCAGCGGCGTGTCGTGCTGCGGTTTCATCCAG
>JBBRFR010000372.1:0-3980 GCA_038241485.1 Burkholderiales bacterium | reverse complement strand
CTGCATCACCTGCGCCATGCGCTGCAGCTGCAGTGGCGCCACAAACACGGGTTGCGCAGCAAAGAGAAATGGGCAGCGCTGCCGAACCATCTCGGCAAGGCCCGGTTGGCCCAGCTCTGAATCCAGCGCGCGGGCCAGGGCCTCACTGTCGAGGCTGATGCAAAAGCACGCCTGGTTGAGGGCTTCGATGGTGCTCATGGGCGCTTCAGTGGCGGATGACGCGGGGTTCTGCATTTATCGCGTCTGCGTTCGCCGCCGCTTCTAGCCCGCGGTCGGGGGTGGAGATGCCGTTAACCGGCACGACGATGTGGGTGTACATGACGATGCCCTGATTGAGTGGACGGATGGCAAAGCCTGCAGTTCTGCCGAATTGCGAAGTTTGACCCAGATCATGGCGCGGTGTTCGTCTGCCAGCGTACAGACAGTCGACCCCCGCGAGGGCCAGTCTGCTCTCGCCGCTGCGCCCGAGTGATAGTTTGATGTGGATCAAGGGTTCGCCGGGGTGACC
The DNA here is from genome assembly GCA_038241485.1 of Burkholderiales bacterium. Lineage (GTDB taxonomy): Bacteria > Pseudomonadota > Gammaproteobacteria > Burkholderiales > Burkholderiaceae_C > Rhizobacter. The sequence goes on along the minus strand of JBBRFR010000372.1, from coordinate 3,472 downwards.
TCGTAGCATGAGGTTCAGGTCACTCGAACCCAACATGCCTTTCTTCTCCAGTCTCCTCGCCAAGCGCAGTACCGCATTTGTGGTGCTGTTGGTGTGGCTGTTCGCGCTGGGCTCAGGCGTTGCGAACGCATGTCTCTTGGAGGCGCCCGCACCGCATTCCCTCACGACCAGTGCTTCATGGGAACACGGTCATGCGCCTGACGCCGTGGCTGTGCATCCACAAGATGCTGCTGTGCATGGCGACAAATCGGGAGGCTCGCAGGCGTCGTGCCTGAAGGCTTGTGACGACGGCTCCCACACTTTGCTCAAGGCGCACTCCGCCTTGGATCATGCCGATCCAGGCCCAGCGCCTCTGGTGACCACGCTGTGGACGGCCGCCGTTCCCGTGGTTCTGGCTTTCAGCCGCAACGACGGCCTGCAGGTTCCCATCGTGGGGCCACCTTTCAGGGTTCGCTACGCGCGACTTGCGTTGTAGCCCCTGTTGCGCTTGATCCGGAGCATTGCGCTCCGCGTTTTCGGCGCCCGTATCTGTCGTGCTTGATGTCGCGCTTGATCCAGTACGCACGGACGCAACCTCACTCAAAGCGGCGCCATCTCGGGGCAGCACCCCCGTGCATCGCAGTTCATATCCCCACTTGATCCGGAGTCACCCATGAAACTCATTCGACCACTCTCGCTTGCGCTCGTCCTCATCACCGTGGGTGCAACCGCCTGGGCTGCAGCCGACGATGCGCACAAAGGCCATCACCCGGCCGGTGCGGCCTCTGGCCCCGTCTCCAAACCAAGCACGGGCCCGACCACACCCGAGATGGCTCGCATGGCCGACCAGAGAAAGGCCATGCAGGCGATGCACAACAAAATGATGGCCGCCAAGACACCCGATGAACGCAATGCGTTGATGGCTGAGCACATGAAGACCATGCACGACGGCATGGACATGATGAAGGGCGCGGGCGGCATGGCCGCTCCCAACAAGCCGCCCATGGACATGACCCAGCGCCAAAACATGATGGAGCAACGCATGGACATGATGCAGACCATGATGGAGATGATGGTCGAGCGTCTTCCGCAGTCGCCGACCAAGCCGTAAGGGAATGTCATGAACCACCCCCACGCTGGACACCATCAACCGCCTGAACAGGGGAGTGCGCCGCCATTCTGGCAATCCCGGTACGCCATCGGGCTGCTCGTGCTGGGCGCTGTTGCGGCCTACTTTTTGCTGAGCGAACACCGCGCCCACTTCATCGGGGCCTTGCCCTACTTGTTGCTGCTGGCCTGCCCCCTGATGCACATCTTCATGCACGGCGGTCATGGCCGTGGTCATGGCGATCACGGGGTCGGTGGCAAGCCAGGCGCCGACACAAGCGCAACCCATACCGGAGAACGACCATGACCCAAGACGCCCCTGGCTATGGGCTTTGGACGCTGGTCGTCCTCAACTCGGCTCTTTTTCTCATGTTCGCGTTCAGCTTCTTCAAGCCGCAGACCGGGCGTGACTGGCGAACCTTCGGCGCCTTTGCGGCCTTCATCGTCGCACTCTTCGTCGAGATGTATGGCTTCCCGCTGAGCATCTACGTGCTGTCTGGCTGGCTGCAAACGAAGTACCCCAACCTCGACCTGCTGTCGCACAATTCAGGCCACCTGTGGTCGACGCTGATGGGCGAGAAAGGCGATCCGCACTTTGGGCCGCTGCACATTGCAAGCTATGTGTTCCTCGGCTTCGGCTTCTATCTCTTGTCAAGCGCCTGGAACGTGCTGTACCACGCGCAGCGCCGCAACGAGCTGGCGCAGGCGGGGCCGTATGCGCGCATTCGCCACCCGCAGTACGTGGCCTTCGTGTTGATCCTGTTGGGCTTCCTGCTGCAGTGGCCAACGTTGCTCACGCTGGTGATGTTCCCGATTTTGCTGGTGATGTACGCGCGCCTCGCGCTCACCGAAGAGGCAGACATGCGCAAACGTTTCGGTGCCGCGTTCGAAGCCTATGCGGCCCGCACGCCGCGCTTCATGCCGAAGCTGGGTGGGCCGGCCCCCGCCGAGCACAAGGCGTGACGCGCAAGGAAACATCATGAAAACAAGCACCATTGAAGTCGGTGAACTGGTCTCGACACTGAGCGCGGTGGGCGTCGAGCGGCAGCTTGCCACGCTGCCGGGCGTTCACCACGCCGACGTGAACTACGTTGCCGGCAGCGCGACGGTGCATTACGACGAGGCAAAGGTCACGCTGGAAGCCATTCGGCAACGTGTGGCCAGTTGCGGTTACCACTGCCGCGGTGAGCTGGTTCCGGCGCACGTTTGTGACCCGGGTGACAAGAGGCCGAAGGGGCCCGTTCGAGCTGAGCATGCCGAACATGCCGGTCATGTGATGCCCCCTGCCACGCCGGCATCGCAGCCGAGCGATCCCCGTGCGGGCCACGCAGGTCACACAGGCCAGGGCGCAGTTGGCGCAGCGTCGGGCAACGACAAGGCCGAGATGATGCATGACATGGGCCACGCGCCCGGCATGTCGATGCAAGACATGGCCAACGACATGCGCAATCGTTTCCTGGTCGCCCTGGTGTTTGCCGTGCCCGTCTTCTTGTACTCGCCGATGGGTGAGATGTTCGGTGACTTGCCGGTGCCCTTTGGGCTGGACCGCAAGCTCTTCCTGTTCTTCGTGGCCACGGGCGCCATCGCCTACCCGGTGTGGCCCTTCATCGTCGCGGCGTTTCGGGCGGCGCGCAACAAGGTCGCCAACATGGCGACGCTGATCGTGTTGTCGGTCGGCACGGGCTACGTTTTCAGTGTCGGGGCCACGTTCTTCTATGAGGGTGAGGTGTTCTATGAAGCCTCGGCCGTGCTGCTGGTGTTCATCTTGCTCGGGCACTGGCTGGAGATGCGGGCTCGCGCCGGTGCGTCAGACGCCATCCGCGCGCTGATGGATCTGGCCCCGCCTATGGCCACCGTCGATCGGGCTGGCGTCGAGACCCAGGTTCCTACGGCGGACGTGCGCGCAGGCGAGATCGTCATCATCAAGCCCGGCGACAAGATCCCGGTCGACGGCGAGATCACCGAGGGCAGCTCGCAGGTGGATGAGTCCATGTTGACGGGCGAGTCGATGCCGGTGAAAAAGGTGGTGGGCAACGCCGTCATTGGGGCCACCATCAACAAGAGCGGCAGCTTTCGCTACAAGGCCACCAAGGTCGGTGCCGACACGGCGCTGGCGCAGATCGTCAAGCTGGTTCAGGAGGCGCAAAACTCCAAGGCACCGGGTCAACTGCTGGCCGACAGGGCGTCGCAGTGGCTGGTGTTGGCCGCCATCGCCATTGGCCTGCTGACCTTTGGCGTGTGGTTCTGGGTCATCGGCGAGCCCTTGTTGTTCGCGCTCACGCTGACCATCACGGTGTTTGTGATTGCCTGCCCCGACGCGCTCGGCCTGGCCACCCCCACGGCGATCGCGGTGGGTATTGGCTTGGGGGCCAAGCACAACATCCTG
>JBBRFR010000371.1:0-3995 GCA_038241485.1 Burkholderiales bacterium | reverse complement strand
CCTGTCGATCGTGCACTTCTGGGCGCTGATCTTCACCTACATGTGGGCCGGCCCGCACCACCTGCACTACACCGCGCTGCCCGACTGGGCGCAAAGCGTGGGCATGGTGTTTTCACTGGTGCTGCTCGCGCCCAGCTGGGGCGGCATGATCAACGGCATCATGACGCTCTCGGGCGCGTGGCACAAACTGCGTGACGACCCCATCCTCAAGTTCTTGATCGTGTCGCTGTCGTTCTACGGAATGAGCACCTTCGAGGGCCCGATGATGTCGATCAAGACCGTCAACGCGCTCAGCCACTACACCGACTGGACGGTCGGCCACGTGCACAGCGGTGCCTTGGGCTGGGTGGGCCTGATCACCATGGGCTCGCTGTATTACATGATCCCGCGCATGTTCGGGCAGACCAAGATGTACAGCGTCAAGGCCATCGAGCTGCACTTCTGGGTGGCCACCATCGGCATCGTGCTCTACATCGCCGCGATGTGGATCGCCGGTGTGATGCAAGGCCTGATGTGGCGCGCCGTCAACCCTGACGGCACCTTGGTCTACAGCTTCGTCGAGAGCGTGAAAGCCACCTTCCCGTTTTATGTGGTGCGGCTGGCCGGTGGCCTGCTCTACCTCGGCGGCATGCTCATCATGGGCTGGAACGTGGTGATGACGGTGCTCAACGGCAAGACGGTGACGGTTGCCATCCCGCCCGTTGCAGCGGCCCACGCCTGAAGCAAGGAGCAAAAAACACCATGGCACAAGAACACAAAACCGAACCCGGCTTCAGCCACGAGAAGATCGAGACCAACAACTTTCTGATGATCGTGCTCATCTTGCTGGTGATCGCGGTGGGTGGCATCGTCGAGATCGTTCCCTTGTTCTACCAGCGCTCGACCACGCAGCCGGTGGAAGGCCTCAAGCCCTACACGGCGTTGCAGCTCGCGGGGCGTGACATCTACACCCGCGAGGGTTGCTACAACTGCCACTCGCAGATGATTCGGCCCTTCCGCTCCGAGACGCTGCGCTACGGCCACTACTCAACGGCTGGCGAATTTGTGTACGACCACCCCTTCCAGTGGGGCAGCAAGCGCACCGGGCCCGACCTGCACCGTGTGGGCGGCAAGTACAGCGACGAGTGGCACCGCATCCACCTCATCAACCCGCGTGATCTGGTGCCCGAGTCGAACATGCCGGCCTACCCGTGGTTAGAGAAGACCCAGGTCGATGGCCAGTCGCTGCCCACGCACCTGAAGGCGCTGCGTGTGGTGGGCGTGCCTTACACCGACGCCGAAATCGCCGCCGCCGCCGCGGACGTGAAAGACAAGACCGAGCTCGATGCGCTGATCGCCTACCTGCAGGTGCTCGGCACCGCGCTCAAGTAACCCGAAAGAACAGAAAGAACAACACCATGGACGTCAACGAACTCCGGATCGTGGTCACCGTGCTGGCCTTTGCCTGCTTCCTCGGCATCGTGCGCTGGGCTTGGTCACGTCGCAACAAGTCTGCCTTCGACGAAGCCGCGCAGATTCCGTTTCTGAACGATCGCGAGGGCGGCCGCAATGAGTGATTTTTTCAACAACGGCTGGTCGCTCTTCGTCGCCATCGCAACGGTGCTCTCGCTGCTGGCCTGCCTGTGGCTGCTGATGGTGGCCGCACGCCGCAAGGTGATGGCCGGCGACAACAGCACAGGCCACGTGTGGGACGAAGACCTGCGCGAGCTCAACAACCCGCTGCCACGCTGGTGGATGATTCTGTTTGTGCTCACCGTCGTGTGCGGCGGTGCCTACCTCTTCCTCTACCCGGGCCTGGGGAGCCACCCCGGCAGCCTCGGCTGGACCAGCCAAAACGAATACGAGGCCGAGCAAAAGAAGGCCCAGCAAACCATGGCGGCGGTGTATGCGCCCTATGTGTCGCAGCCGGCCGAAGCGCTGGCCAAAGACACGGCGGCCATGGGCATTGGCGAGCGCTTGTTCATCAACAACTGCGCCGCCTGCCACGGCTCTGATGCCCGCGGCAGCAAGGGCTTCCCCAACCTGACCGATGGCGACTGGCTCTACGGCGGCTCGCTCGAAACCATCAAGGAAACCATCACCAAGGGCCGCCAGGGTGTGATGCCGCCGCTGGCCGCCGCTGTGGGCTCCAGTGAAGACGTGAGTAACGTCGCCCACTACGTGCTGAGCCTGTCGGGCAGCCCGCACAACTCGATCAAGGCCTACTCGGGCAAGGCGAAGTTCGGTGTGTGTGCCGCCTGCCACGGCAACGACGGCAAGGGCAACCTCGCACTCGGTGCGCCCAACCTCACCGACAAGGTGTGGCTGCACGGCTGGGGTGAAGACGCGATCGCCGCCATGGTCAACAACGGCAAGACCAATGTGATGCCGGCACATGCCTCGCGCCTAACGCCCGAGCAGATCCATGTGCTGGGGGCCTATGTGTGGAAGCTATCGCAGGGCACCACCGTGGCCTCCAAGCAGTAGGGGCCACGCGCCAACACGATGAAAGATTCGGGCTCGCGGGTCATCCCGATCGCTGCTGCCACAGCAGCCACCGGCGCCGAGGGCGAAACCGTCTGGCTGTACGAGAAGCAGAAAAAGATCTACCCGCGCAGCGTCTCCGGCTGGTTCTCCAACTGGCGCTGGCTGATGGTGTGGTTGACGCAGCTCGTCTTCTACGGCCTGCCGTGGCTGGAGTGGAACGACCGCCAAGCCGTGCTCTTCGAGCTGGCCTCGCGGCGCTTCTACATCTTTGGCCTGGTGCTGCACCCGCAAGACTTCATCTACCTGACGGCGCTGCTGGTCATCTGTGCCTACTCGCTGTTTCTCTTCACCGCTGCGGCCGGGCGCCTGTGGTGCGGTTTTGCCTGCCCCCAAACGGTCTACACCGAAATCTTTCTCTGGGTCGAGCGCCACACCGAAGGTGACCGCATCGCCCGCATGCGGCTCGACGCCGCACCTTGGTCGCTCAACAAGCTCTGGCGCAAGAGCGCCAAGCAGGTGATCTGGCTCGCCATCGGCCTGTGGACCGGCTTCACGCTGGTGGGCTACTTCACGCCCATCCATGTGTTGTGGGCTGAAGCCTTCACGCTCTCGTTTGGCCCGTGGGAATGGTTCTGGGTGCTGTTCTACGGCTTGGCAACCTATGGCAACGCCGGCTACTTGCGCGAGCAGGTCTGCATCTACATGTGCCCTTATGCGCGCTTCCAGAGCGCCATGTTCGACCGCGACACCATGATCGTGAGCTACGACCCGCAGCGCGGCGAGCCTCGCGGCTCGCGTGGCCGCAAGGTCGACTACAAGGCAAAGGGCCTGGGCGACTGCATCAACTGCGGCCTGTGCGTGCAGGTGTGCCCGACCGGCATCGACATCCGCGAGGGCCTGCAGTACCAGTGCATCAGCTGCGCCGCCTGCGTAGACGTGTGCAACGAGGTGATGGACAAGATGGACTACCCGCGCGGGCTGATCCGCTTCGCCACCCAAAACGGCTTGGTCAACCGCTGGAACCGCTCGCAGACACTCCAGCGCGTGTTGCGCCCGCGGGTGCTGATCTACAGCGGGGTGCTGGTGCTGCTGTGCGTCGGCTTCGTGGTGAGCCTGGCCATGCGCGACCCGTTCCGTGTCGACGTGGTGCGCGACCGTGGCACGCTCGCGCGCCTGGTCGGTGAGGGCCAGATCGAAAACGTGTACCGCCTGCAGGTGATGAACGCCACCGAGTCGGGCCAGCGTTACCGCGTGCTGCTCGATGGTTTACCGGGTGCGGTGCTCAGCACCAACACCGACTTTGAGGTCGGCCCTGCACAAGCGCGCTGGCTGCCGGTGAGTGTGCAGATCCCGCCAACCAGCGTGCGCGAGCTCGGGCCGGGTGCGCACTCGATCAGCTTTCGCATCGAGCGTGTCGCGCAGGGTGACGAAGCCCCGGCCGCGGTGCATGAAAAATCGACCTTCGTCGTGCCACGTTGATGCGCGACATTCTGTGAGGAGACTGCGATGAATCCGCTTGCCAACCCCGA
>JBBRFR010000370.1:0-4027 GCA_038241485.1 Burkholderiales bacterium | reverse complement strand
TTTTATTGCCAACGACTGCTCCCTGGGCGGCAAGAGCCGGATGCAGATCATCACCGGCCCCAACATGGGCGGCAAATCCACCTACATGCGTCAGGTGGCGCTGATTGTGCTGCTGGCAAGCATGGGCTCCTACGTGCCTGCCGAACAGTGCCGCCTGGGGCCGATCGACGCGATCCACACGCGCATTGGCGCGGCCGACGACGTGGCCAATGCGCAGTCGACCTTCATGCTGGAGATGACGGAAGCCGCGCAGATTTTGCATGCGGCCACACCGCATTCACTGGTGCTGATGGACGAGATCGGCCGCGGCACCTCGACCTTCGACGGCCTGGCCCTGGCCGGTGGCATCGCAGCCCACCTGCACAACAAGACGCAGGCTTTCACCCTCTTTGCCACGCACTACTTCGAGCTCACCGAGTTCCCGGCGCGGCACCATGGCGCAGTGAACGTGCATGTGAGCGCAGTCGAGTCCGGCACCAGCATCGTTTTCCTGCACCACATCGAGCCGGGGCCCGCCAGCCGCAGCTACGGCATTGCCGTGGCCAAGCTGGCGGGCGTACCGGCGGGCGTCGTCAACCACGCCCGCCATGCGCTCAACGCGCTGGAAACCCAGCAGACCGAGGCGCGCGCCCAGGTAGACCTGTTTGCCCCGCCGCCAGAAACGCCTGCTGCGGAACCCAGCGCCGTAGAAAAAGCCCTGCTCACCCTGGACCCCGACACCCTCAGCCCCCGCGAAGCGCTTGACGCCCTTTACCAGCTCAAAAAGCTGACCCTTCCCCTTGCTACTTCCCACACCTGAGTTCCTCATGACCTACTGCGTTGCCATCAAACTGAATGCCGGTCTGGTGTTTCTCTCCGACTCGCGAACCAACGCCGGGCTCGACCAGATCAGCACCTACCGCAAGATGATGGTCTACGAGAAGCCCGACGACCGCTTCATGGTGTTGCTGTCGGCCGGCAACCTTTCCATCTCGCAATCGGTGCGCGAGATCCTGCAGGTCGAGAAACTCCCCAATGGCGATGCGCCACCCATCACCATCTGGAACGCCACCAGCATGTTCGACGCCGTGCGCGTGCTGGGCAGCGCGGTGCGCCGTGTCTACGAACAAGACGCGCCCGCGCTCAAGAGGTCGGGCATCGACTTCAACGCCTCGATGATCTTGGGCGGCCAGATCAAAGGTGAGGCGATGCGGCTCTTTCTCGTGTATTCGGCCGGCAACTTCATCGAGGCCACGCGCGAGACCTGCTACTTCCAGGTGGGCGAGTCGAAGTACGGCAAACCCGTGCTCGACCGCATGATCACGCCGCACACGCCGCTCGCCGAAGCGGCCAAGTGCGCCTTGGTGTCGATGGACTCCACGCTCAAGTCCAATCTGTCGGTCGGCCTGCCGCTCGACTTGCTGGTGTATGAAGCAGACAAGCTGCAATGCGACCAGCTGGTGTGCATCGACGAGCAAAACCCCTACTTCCACATGATCCGCAGCAGCTGGGGCCAAAAGTTGCGCCAGGTGTTCGAGTCGATCGACGACCCGCACTGGGACGGCAGCGCCAGCGCCCACCCGCTCTGTGTGGACTCAGCGCGTTATGAGCCCATGCGCAAGATCACCAACGCCAGCGAAAAGATCGTCTGAGATGACCACCCCCCAGCTCACTTCGTTCACGGCACCCCGAGGGAGCGCAGGCCTCCCCTGGGGCGGCCCGGCGGGATCTTGATGCCCAAGAAAAAGTCCGCCGGCACGGTCGTCTTTTCGCACGCCAACAGCTTCCCCGCGGGCACCTACCGTGTGTTGTTCGAGGCCTGGCGAGCAGCCGGCTATACCGTGCACGCGATCGAGAAGTACGGCCATGACCCCGAGTACCCAGTCACCAACCATTGGCCGCGGCTGCGCGACCAACTGATCCACTTTGCCGAGACCCACGCCAAGGAGCCGGCTTTCTTCATCGGCCACTCACTGGGCGGCTTCCTGAGCCTGCTGGCTGCTGCCAAGCGGCCCGACCTGGCGCGCGGCGTGCTGATGCTCGACTCGCCCATCATCGGCGGCCTGCTCACCCCCACCATCCAGCTGGCCAAGCTCACCGGCTGGGGTGAGCGCTTTTCGCCTGCCGCCGTGTCGAAGGGGCGGCGCAAACACTGGCCGACAAAAGAAGCGGCCCATGCCCATTTTGCGAGCAAGGCCTCGTTCGCTCGCTGGCAGCCCGATGTGCTGCACGACTACATCGAATGCGGCATCGAACCCCACGAGCCCGATGGGTTCACCCTGAGTTTTACGCGCGAAGTCGAGACCGACATCTACAAGACGCTGGCACATGACATCCCCAGCTTCTTGCGCCGCCACCCGCTGAAACGACCGCTGGCGTTCATTGGGGGCACCCAATCCACCGAGGTCAAACAAGTTGGCATGGCCGCCACCGAACGGGTGGCCCAGGGCCGCATCTCGTGGATCGAGGGTTCCCACCTGTTCCCCTTCGAGCGCCCCAAAGAAACGGCGACCGAAGTGCTGACCTGGCTGAAGGTCTTGGCCGAGGCACCGGTCACGGCCTGAAGAAGCAGGCAGACCGCGGGTCTTTGCGGCAAGTGGCACGCCTATAATCGCGCTTTACCACCAGAGCATTTGCATCGCGCAAGTGCCAACAGCAATGACCAAGTTTGTCTTTGTCACCGGCGGTGTGGTGTCCTCGCTGGGCAAGGGCATCGCGGCTGCGTCCCTTGCAGCGATCCTCGAGTCGCGCGGCCTCAAGGTCACGCTCATCAAGCTGGATCCCTACCTCAACGTCGACCCGGGCACCATGTCGCCCTTCCAGCACGGCGAGGTGTTTGTCACCGACGACGGCGCCGAAACCGACCTCGACCTGGGCCACTACGAGCGCTTCATCACGACGCGGATGAAGAAGTCCAACAACTTCACCACCGGCCAAATCTACAAGAGCGTGTTGGAGAAGGAGCGCCGCGGTGACTACCTCGGCAAGACGGTGCAGGTGATCCCGCACGTCACCAACGAGATTCAAGACTTCATCAAGCGCGGCGCGGGCCTCGGCACCGACCATGCAGTTGACGTGGCCATTGTCGAAGTGGGCGGCACAGTGGGCGACATCGAGTCCTTGCCCTTCCTGGAAGCCGCACGCCAGATGAGCCTGCGCATGGGGCCGAACAACACGGCCTTCGTGCACCTGACCTACGTGCCCTGGATCGCCGCCGCCGGCGAGTTGAAGACCAAGCCGACGCAACACACCGTGCAAAAGCTGCGCGAGATCGGCATCCAGGCCGACGCACTCTTGTGCCGCGCCGACCGCGCCATTCCGAATGAAGAGCGCGAGAAAATTTCGCTCTTCACCAACGTGCCCGAATGGGGTGTCATCTCCGTGTGGGACGCCGACACCATCTACAAGGTGCCGCGCATGCTGCACGAACAGGGGCTCGACGGTCTCATCTGCGACAAGCTGCGCATCAACACCCCGCCCGCCAACCTCAAGCGCTGGGACGCCCTGGTCTACGAGGTCGAACACCCGCAGCGCGAGGTGACCATCGCAATGTGCGGCAAGTACACCGACCTGTCTGACTCGTACAAGTCGCTCAACGAAGCGCTGCGCCACGCCGGCATCCAGAACCACGCCAAGGTCAACATCGAATACGTCGATTCGGAAACGCTCACGCTCGACAACGTCAAGCAACTGGAGCGCTTCGATGCGATTCTGGTGCCCGGCGGCTTCGGCAAGCGCGGTGTCGAAGGCAAGGTGCTCACCGCCCAGTACGCCCGCGAACACAAGATTCCCTACCTCGGCATCTGCCTGGGCATGCAGGTGGCCACGATCGAATACGCACGCCACAAGGCAGGCTTGACGGGCGCCAACAGCACCGAGTTCGAGGCCGACGCGCCGCACCCGGTCATCGCCTTGATCGAAGAGTGGCAAGACGCCGACGGCTCCATCCAGAAGCGCACGGCCCAGTCTGACCTCGGCGGCACCATGCGCCTTGGCGCACAAAGCTCCGACGTGAAGCCCGGCACCCTGGCCCACGAGATTTACGGCG
>JBBRFR010000369.1:0-4029 GCA_038241485.1 Burkholderiales bacterium | reverse complement strand
TGTCTGCAGAAGGTGACGAGTTCGTGGAAGTCAGCGAAAACACCTGAGCGAATGCCCCCGCGTCACCCTCGCGGTGAGCACAAAAAGGGGCTGCTACAGCCCCTTTTTTTCGACGCAAGATGAATCCTGCGGCCAGCCCGCGCTGGCCCGACCCGAGCCCACAGGAGATTTGAAATGGCTGCAATTACCGCAAGCATGGTCGCCGAACTGCGCGCCAAGACCGACGCCCCCATGATGGAGTGCAAGTAGGCCTTGACCGAAGCCGAAGGTGACTTCGACAAGGCTGAAGAACTGTTGCGCGTCAAGCTCGGCAGCAAGGCCGGTAAGGCCGCTTCGCGCGTGACCGCCGAAGGCGTGGTCGCTGCATCGGTCGCTGGTACCACCGGTGCCCTGATCGAAGTCAACTGCGAAACCGACTTCGTGTCCAAGAACGACGACTTCCTGGCGTTCACCAACGCCGTGGCCGAACTGGTGGCCAAGAACAACCCGGCCGACGTGGCGGCGCTGTCGGCTCTGCCGCTGTCGCAAGCCAGCTTCGGCCCGACGGTGGAAGACGTGCGCAAGGGCCTGATCGGCAAGATCGGCGAAAACATGTCGATCCGCCGCTTCAAGCGTTATGCCGACGGCGGCAAGCTGGCGAGCTACCTGCATGGCACGCGCATTGGCGTGATTGTTGAGTTCACTGGCGACGAAGTCGCCGCCAAAGACGTGGCCATGCACGTGGCCGCCATGAAACCGGTGTCGCTGGCCTCGTCCGACGTGCCCGCCGCGCTGATCGAAAAAGAGCGCTCGGTGGCGGCACTCAAGGCTGCCGAATCGGGCAAGCCGCCTGAGATCGTCGCCAAGATGGTTGAAGGTTCGGTCACCAAGTACCTGAAGGAGGTCAGCCTCTTCAATCAGGTGTTTGTGAAGGCCGCCGACGGCAAACAAACCGTGGAGCAACACCTGAAGGCAGTCAAGACCGACGTCAAGGCGTTCACGCTCTACGTGGTGGGTGAAGGCATCGAGAAGAAGGTCGACGACTTCGCGGCCGAAGTGGCTGCGCAAGTGGCTGCCGCCAAGGGCGGCTGATTCTCTCGGTCTGTGAGTGAGAACGGCGGCGTTGTCGCCCCGCTTCGCGGATAGACTTCAACGCCACTGTCGAAAGCCATCTCTGGAGGAACTCCGCATGCCGGCGTACAAGCGCATCCTGCTCAAGCTGTCGGGCGAAGCCCTGATGGGCGACGATGCCTATGGCATCAACCGCGCCACCATTGTTCGCATGGTGCGCGAGATTCAAGAAGTCACCCAGCTGGGTTGCGAAGTGGCTGTGGTCATTGGTGGCGGCAACATTTTCCGCGGGGTCGCGGGCGGCTCGGTGGGCATGGATCGCGCCACGGCCGACTACATGGGCATGCTGGCCACCGTGATGAACTCGCTGGCGCTGGCCGACACCATGCGCCAAGAAGGCATGACTGCGCGAGTGATGTCGGCCATTGCCATCGAGCAGGTGGTTGAGCCCTATGTGCGCCCCAAGGCCTTGCAGTACCTCGAAGAGGGCAAGGTGGTGGTGTTTGCGGCCGGCACGGGCAACCCGTTCTTCACCACCGACACGGCGGCTGCGCTGCGCGGTGCCGAGATGGGTGTAGAGATCGTGCTCAAGGCAACCAAGGTCGATGGTGTCTACACCGCCGACCCCAAAAAAGACCCGACGGCCACTCGCTACACGCGGGTCAGTTTTGATGAAGCCATCGCCCGCAACCTGCAGGTGCTGGATGCGACCGCCTTCGCGCTGTGCCGCGACCAGAAGCTGCCGATCAAGGTGTTCAGCATCTTCAAGGCCGGCGCACTCAAGCGGGTGGTGATGGGCGAGGACGAGGGCACCCTCGTTCACGTTTGATCTCAGGAGCAGCGACATGAGCATTGCAGACATCCGCAAGACGGCGGAACAAAAGATGGCCAAGTCGATCGAGTCGTTCAGGAACGAACTGCAGAAGATCCGCACCGGCCGTGCCCACCCCGGCATCCTGGACCAGGTGCAGGTGGACTACTACGGCTCGATGGTGCCCATCAGCCAGGTGGCCAACGTGACACTGCTTGATTCACGCACCATCAGCGTCCAGCCTTGGGAAAAGGGCATGGGCCAGAAGATCGAAAAAGCCATTCGCGAATCGGATCTCGGCCTCAACCCTGCCACCCAAGGCGACCTGCTGCGGGTGCCGATGCCCGCGCTCAGCGAAGAGCGCCGCCGCGACCTGACCAAGGTGGTGCGCAACGCCGGTGAAGACGCCAAGATCGCCGTGCGCAACCTGCGGCGCGACGGCAACGACCAGGCCAAGCGTCTGCTCAAGGACAAGGAAATCACCGAAGACGACGAGCGCCGCTCTCTCGATGAAGTGCAAAAGCTCACCGACCGTGTGATCGCCGAAATCGACCGCATGACTTCGGCCAAGGAAGCGGAGATCATGGCCGTCTGATGCGGTCGCGATTTCCCACCTTCTTGCCGCAGAGCTGACCACATTCGTGGATTCCGCCAACCGCATTCCGCGTCACGTGGCCATCGTCATGGATGGCAACGGTCGCTGGGCCAAGAAGCGCTTCATGCCGCGCTTTTTCGGCCACAAGCAGGGCGTTGATGCGCTGATGCGCACGGTGCGCGCCTGCGCCGACCGCGGCGTCGAGTACGTCACGGTGTTTGCGTTCTCTTCCGAAAACTGGAAGCGACCGACCGAGGAGGTATCGGGTCTGATGAGCCTGGTGCTGGTGACCGTGTCGAAATACCTCACCAAGATGGTGGGTGAGGGCGTGCGGGTGCGCATCGTCGGTGACCTGTCTCAGGTGTCCGATCGGGTGCGAGCCGCGCTCGACGAAGCCGAACGCTCCACCCAGAACAACACCCGCATCAACCTCTCGGTTGCATTCAACTACGGCGGCCGCTGGGATGTGGTGCAGGCCTGCCGGCAAGCCATTGAAGCTGGCGTCCCGGCCGCATCGCTTGACGAAGCCACGCTGTCGCGTTTCATGGCGATGAACTACGCGCCCGACCCCGACCTCTTCATTCGCACCGGCGGCGAGGTGCGCATCAGCAACTTTCTGCTGTGGCAAGCCGCCTACTCCGAGCTGGTCTTCAGCGATTGCCTGTGGCCCGACTTTGGCGAAACCCAGCTCGACGCCGCCCTGGCCGACTATGCCCGCCGCGACCGGCGTTTCGGGCTGGTGTCGTCCACCGACCAGCCGCGGACCGCGAAGGCCTGAGCATGCTTAAACAACGGGTTATCACAGCGCTCGTGATGTTGGCTTTTCTGCTGCCGGCGTTGTTTGCGCCCATGGTTTGGCCGTTTGCACTGTTGATGTTGTTGATGGCGGGGGCTGCGGCCTGGGAATGGGCCCGGCTCAATTCGGCATCAGGCACGGTGGCTGTGGTGATGGGCTTGGTGGTGGCCGCCGCTTGTGGTCTGGCGTTGTGGGCCGGCTGGGTGCGGGTGGGGCCGAGCATCGCCTGGTGGGTCGCGTTTGGAGTCTGGGTGTTGGGCGGTGCACTGGCGCTGAAAGTGGGCCCGGGTGCGTGGCACACGGTGCCCCGGGCTGCGCGATGGCTGCTAGGTGCTGCAGCCATCTGGACGGCGTGGTTGGCGCTTTCCAGCGCCAAGGCGACCGGCATCAATTTCATCCTGTCGATCTTTTGCCTGGTGTGGGTGGCTGACATCGCGGCCTATTTCGGTGGCAAGGCCTTCGGGCGCCGCAAGCTGGCCTTGGCCATCAGCCCTGGCAAGAGTTGGGAAGGCGCGTGGAGCGGCATGCTGGGGGTGCAGCTGTTGGCGCTCGCGTGGATCCTGGCAGACAAGCACTGGAACCTGGCCCAGATCGACTCGGCCAGCGTGTTCAGCGTGCTGCTGAATCGCTTTGATGTGGCCGGGCTGGTGTTGATCCTGGTGTTTCTCAGTGCCATGAGCGTCGTCGGCGATCTGGTCGAGTCTCTGGTCAAGCGCAGCGCAGGCGCCAAAGACAGCAGTGGCCTGCTGCCCGGTCATGGCGGCGTGCTCGACCGTG
>JBBRFR010000368.1:0-4032 GCA_038241485.1 Burkholderiales bacterium | reverse complement strand
GCTTGTCTTCAGCCTGAAAAACTACAACAGCGAGTGGGATTACCGCTTTGGCTGGGGCTACTACTCCGCCATCGTGCCCAAGGAGGTGGTGGCGGCGGGTGCAGGCAACTGGAAAAACGTGAATGGCACCGGGCCGTATGTGCTGAGCGACTTGATCCAGGGCAACTCGTCCACCTTCACCAAGAACCCTCACTACTGGGACAAGGAAACGATCGCAGGCGCTGACTACAAGCTGCCCTATGCCGACAAGATCAGCTACCGCATCATCAAGGAAGAAGCCACGGCGCTCACCGCACTGCGCACCGGCAAGCTCGACGTGCTGGAGTTGGTGAACTGGAGCGCCGTCGACGAGCTGAAGAAGACCGCGCCCAAGCTCAAGACGGCGCGCTGGCTGGGTATCTCGGGCACAGTCATCGGCATGCGGGTCGACACCAAGCCGTTTGACGACGTGCGTGTGCGGCGCGCTCTCAACATGGCGATCAACAAACAGGAGATCGTCAAGGGCTACTACGGCGGCCACGCCGAGCTTTTTGTGCACCCGCAGCACCCCGACCACGCGGGCTACTACGAGCCGCTGTCGGCCATGCCCGAGTCAATCAAGGAGCTTTACGCCTACAACCCGCAAAAGGCGAAGAAGCTGCTGGCCGAAGCCGGCTACCCCAACGGCTTCGAGTTCAAGGTGCAGGTGAGCGGCGCCACGCAGAACCATGATCTGGTCACGCTGGTGTCGGCCTACCTTGAGAAGGTGGGCGTGAAGGTCAAGCTCAACATCACCGAAAGCGGCGCCATGCAGAAGGCGCTGTTCACTGGCACCAACGACCCGGGCTTCTACATGGTGAGCACCATCACCAACCCAACCACCTCGCTGCGCAAGAACTTCGGCAGCCGTGCCACCTTCAACCCCTCGCGCTGGAAAGACCCGAAGTTCGACGCCAAGGTGGAAGAGATCTTGGCCGAGCCCGACGAGAAGATTCGCCAGGTGAAGGTGCGCCTGCTCACGCGCGAGATCGTTGAGCAGGCGCCCTACATCTGGCTGCCCACGCCTTACGTCTACACCGCATGGTGGCCGTGGGTGAAAAATTACGGCGGCGAGCTGCGCGCCGGTGCCGAGCGGCCGGGCCCGATTCACACGCGCATGTGGGTCGACCAGGAGCTCAAAAAGAAGATGGGCTACTGATGCCCTCAGCCAAGCGCCGTTCGCCCGGTGCAGTGTTGTTCAGGGTGTGCCGCGCAGGCCGAACAGGTCGGCCAGCGCCTGCCGGTAGAGCGGCTGGCCCACGGCATTGGTGTTGTGGTGCGAACCACCCTCGACCAGCACAAAACGCTTGGGCTCGCGTGCGCGCTCGAACAAACCTTGCCCCAGCGCGGGGCGAATCAGCGTGTCTTGGCTGCCGTGCACCACCAGCACGGGCGAGCCCACGCCAGCGATGCGTGAGGCGGCGTCAAAGCGCTGCGTGATGAAGGGCGACACCGGCAGCCAGCCCCAGCGGAAGGTGCTCACCACGTCGGGGATCGAGGTGAAGCTGCCTTCGACGATCAGCCCCGTCTCGTCGGCCACCTCGGTGGCCAGCTGCACCGCGATGGCGCCACCCAGTGAGTGGCCGAAGATGAAGCGCTTTGATTGCGGGTGTTCGCGTGCCAGCCAGTCCCAAGCGGCGCGTGCATCTTCAGCGGCCAGCTCTTCCGAGGGCAGGCCCGGGCTGCTGCGGCCGAAGCCGCGGTAGTCGACCCCCAACACCGAAAACCCCAGCTCGTGCATGCGGCGCATGCGCGGCGAGCTGCCGCGCACGTCGTAGCGGGCGCCGTGCAGGTAGAGCAGCACGGGGGCCTTGAGGTCGGCTTGCGGCAGCCACAGCGCGTGCAGCTTGACCGCCTCGCCTTGGGGCTGGGCCGCGCGCGAGGTGAAGTGGATCCACACGTCTTGCATGCCCTCGGCCGCCGCGAGGCCACCGCGCCAGGTGCGGTCGCTGGGCTGGAAGATCCAGCCGCGTTGCCGCTCGTCGAGGGTGGCGCAGCCCACCTGCAGGCCCAGGCCCAGCACGATCAACCCCGCCCAGGCGAAAAGGCGGCGGCTCGACAAGCGAATGGGCTGTGAACTCATGGGCCACATGTTTGCATGGCGGCAATAGGCTTGGCTGGCGTTTGGGTATCTGCGCCAAGGGTGGTCAACTACGCGACTTACCCACTGCTGAGAGGCCACTATGTTGCTGCTGAAATGGATCGTGATTGTTCTCGTCGTGTTGGTGCTGGCCGCCATCGTGGCTGGCCAGGCGGGCCTGCTCGCTGGCAAGGAGCCGCAAGACCTGGGTGCGCGCGAAGGCAAGCTCAAGCCCCTGTCAAAAACCGACAACAGCGTGAGCAGCCAGGCCGGGCTCTACCCCGACCACCCGCAGCGCCGCTACGCCGAGATCGCCCCGCTGGCCTTGCGCGGCGACGGCCCTGCCACTCTCGCCAAGCTCAAGGCGGTGGTGCAGGCCATGCCAGGCGCCAAGGTCGTGAAAGCCGACGGCGACTACCTCTACGTGCAGTTCACGACCCGGCTGATGAAGTACGTCGACGACGTGGAGTTCTGGTACGACCCCACGGCGCAGGTGATCCAGGTGCGCTCGGCTTCGCGCTTGGGCAAGAGCGACCTGGGCGTGAACCGCAAGCGTGTCGAGGCGGTGCGCGCGGCGCTTGCAGCGGCGCCTTGACAGTCTTTGGGGGAGCCTGCGAGCACACCTGCGAGCTCTCTCAATGCCATTGCCCCTGCTCTACACCTACCGTCGTTGCCCCTACGCGATGCGCGCGCGCATGGCGCTGCTTCAAGCCGGGCGAGACTTCCAGGCCTTCGAGATCGTCCTGCGTGACAAACCCGCAGAGATGCTGGCCTTGTCGCCCAAAGGCACGGTGCCGGTGCTGCACCTGCCCGACGGGCGCGTGCTCGATGAGAGCTGGCACATCATGCGCTGGGCGTTGGAGCCAGACGACGAAGCGGGCTGGTGGGGCAGGGCGCAATCCGCCGACAACCTCGACTTGCTGCAACGCAACGACGGCGAGTTCAAACACCACCTCGATCGCTACAAGTACCCCGACCGATACCCAGGCGAATTGACATCGCGCGAGGGCTGGCGCTCGCAGGCCGTGGCTGCATTGCTCATGCCGCTGGAGCGAAGGCTGCGCAGCCAGCCCTGCCTGGGCGGAGCCAATGCGTGTGCCACTGACTTGGCGATTTTCCCTTTTGTGCGCCAGTTTGTTGCGGTGGAGCCGCGCTGGTTTGCTGAGCAGGATCTGCCTGCGCTGCAGGCTTGGCTGGCCGCGTGGCTTGGCAGCGCTTTGTTTGAGGCTTGCATGGTCAAACTGCCGGCGCAGTCTGCCGTGGCTTTTCCGGCGCCGATGGTCGGCCTCACCCTTCGAGGCCGTTAGGCCGAATCGAATTTGGTGAACGAGTTCCGGGTTTGTCGAGACGGGCCACTGAAAGCTTCCCGCTGCCCGCCACCTCGGCCGGGATAGCGTCGGCCAGAAAGTCGTACACCCTGCGCACCAGCCGATTGCCACGGATCTCGCGGTGCACCGCCAGCCAGCACGGCAGCGCTGGGATGCCCAGCTGCGGCAGCAGTGCCACCACGCCAGGCCAGTGGCGGATGTTGTAGCGCGCCACGAAGCCGATGCCCGCGCCGGTTGCCACCAGCCGGCCGTAGGCCACTTGGTCGTCGGTGCGCAGCGCAAAGCTCTCGCGTTGCAGCGGCAATCCCATCGCGGCAAAACCACGCGCGATGGTCTCGTCGCGGTCGTAGCCGATGAGGCGATGGGCCAGCAGCTCTTGCGGCCTGCGTGGTGTGCCGGCGCGATCCAGATAGCTCTGGTGCGCCGCGGCGACGATCTCCACCTCGGCCAGCTTGCGCGCCACCAGGGAGCCCTGGTCCGGTCGCACCATGCGCACCGCGATGTCGGCCTCGCGACGCAGCAGGTTGCTGATGGCGTTGGACGCCACGAGTTCGATCTGGATACCGGGCTCGGCCGTCCTGAGCGCAGCCAGCACCGGTGGCAGCA
>JBBRFR010000367.1:0-4042 GCA_038241485.1 Burkholderiales bacterium | reverse complement strand
CTCGGCAAGCAGCAGAGCCTGCTCCAGGCTCAGCGGCGGGGGCGCCGCATTCGCGTTTGCGACGGCGGCAAGGGCCAGCACGGCGACCCAACGGGCGCCGCGGGCGAGCCGGGGTTGCCCGGCATCAGGGAAAGATGGCATCACAGTTCTCCACAAGACCAAAGACGTCGCAGGTGCTCGCGCAGCGCGCAAAGGCGGCTGCGCGCGAGGCGTCAGGTCTTAATTGCGGAGAACGAGAAAGGCGAGGTAGACGGGAGCAGACCCGCGCGGCGGGCCGGTGTGCGCCGCGATCACGGCCGGGAGGCCTTCGGCTTCAGCGACAGGAACCCACACCGCCTGCCGGCTGGCGAGCCAGTCGATTGCGGGTGCGCCCACCTGGTCAGCGGCCGGCGTCGTGTTGACCGACTGCTTGTCGCGGTCGCAATGGGCCTTGCACAGCTGAGGCTGATGCTTGTCCAACTCGGGCATGCTGGTGCAGTCAGGCATGTCCGCCATGGCCATCACCATCGGCTGGGTGGGCGTGACACACGCGTATGCAGTGGCCGCGAGTTGCAGGCACACCATGACTGCTGCGAGCATGCTCGCGAGCCAGCGCCGGTGGGCCTTGTTCAATTTCATGGCGCGAGTCTACAGGCGGCGGTGCGGCACTGGGTGTGTCATTCGGCACGAGCTACGCGCCGCTTTGCGTCAGATCCAGTGTCAAAAGCATGACCGCTCTGAGCGTGACGCCTTCCCAGCACGCCACGCCGTCGAACCATCTTCGGGTTAGGGGCTTGACATTGCCACGATGGGAAGCTTCAGAGTCGAACCACATTGACAAGGAGTGTTTGATGATTGCCTACCAAGTGAACGACATGACCTGCGGCCATTGCGTCAGCATGATCACCAAAGCGGTCAAGGGGGTCGACCCCGCGGCGCAAGTCGCCATTGACTTGGGCGCCAAGCGCGTGGAGATCAGCTCAACCCACGCAGCCGCCTCCGAACTGAAAGAAGCGATCGTCGACGCCGGCTACACGCCGGTCGAAGCATCGCCCGGCACGACCTCGGCGGCGCCTGCCAAGGCAGGTGGGTGCTGCGGCTGCGGCTGAGAGCCCCCAGGTCTTGCGGATGCGATCAGCTCGGTGACGCGACCGGCGGCTTCCCTGCGCCGGGCCGCACTGACAGCCGCCGCACAAACCAAAGTGCCACCAGCGGCACGACGATCCACTGCAGCAACGGCGAGAGGCCGATCTCGATCCACGGGATCACCGGCATCTCGGCTGAGTAGGCCCAGGTTTGTGTCCAACGCCCCCGCGTGGCCAGCCATTCGATCCCTGCGGTGATCGCAACGCCCGCTGCGATGAACCCGGCCACTTCGTAACCCGACGGTGCGAGCAGCCAGCGCCGCCGCCGCGTGACGGCCGCGACGCTTGCGTGGGCCAACAACATGATCACCGCATCTCCCAGCGTGGCTTGCAAACAGGCCCCCACGACGGCGGAATGAGGCGCGGTGGCCATGCCCTCAAACAAGGGTGCCTGCAAAACCTCCCAGGGAAAATTGAGAAGCAACGCGAACACCACCAGGGTGATTTCCGGCGTTGCGCTCAGCACCGACTCAAGACGGGGCGTCATGGGCTCACGCTGATGCCATTGGGCCCTTGACCCACCGCCACCGTGGCGACGACCTTGCGTGCGGCAATGTCGATGACCGACACGGTGTTCGCATATGTGTTGGTCACGAAAGCATGGCGCCCCTCGCGGTCGATCACCACGCCGTGCGCGCCCGCCCCCGTCTTGATCGTTGCGGCCACCTTCATGGCTGCGAGGTCGATGACGCTGACCGTTGAGCCGGGCTTCTTGCGCGTGCCCTGGTTCGCGACCAGAACGAGCGCACTGTCGGGCGTGGCGTACAACTGGATCGGTACGGTGCCCACCGCCAGCTTGCGAATCACCTTGCGGCTCGCGGGATCGATCACCGCCACCTGGTTCTCCTGTGACAAAGACACGAAGCCAAACCGACCATCCGGCGTGAAGCCCACCTGCGCCGGGCCCTTGCCCACGGCGATCTCGGCAACCTGCTTGCGACTCGCCGTGTCGATCACCGACACCGTGCCCGCCTTGAGGTTGGCGACCCACGCCTGCTTGCCATCGGGGCTGATGCGAAGGCCGTGGGGAGACGCCCCCACCGCGATCACGTCGCTGACCCGTCGGGTCTCGGTGTCAACCACGCTGACGGTGTTGTCTGCGCCATTGGTGATGTAGGCGGTGCGTCCATCACCCGACACGTCCACGTGCGCGGGGTGCTTGCCGACCGGCACCTTGGCCGCCACCGCGTTGCTGGTGGTGTCAATGGCCCACACCGCCCCTACCCCGCCCATCGCGGCGTGCTCACCGTGGGGCACTTTGCCCATTGGCATTTTTTCGGCCGCCATGCCGGGCTCGCCGTTGTTGGTGACCCAGACCCACTTGCCATCGGGTGAGACCTGGACGTTGTGCGGGCCCTGGCCGACAGGAATGCTGCCGATCTTTTTGAAGCTGGCGGCGTCGATCACGGTGACCGTGTTCGCCCGCTCGTCGGCGACATAAACCTTTGCGGCCCCTGCAAATGCCGGCCCGGCTGCGGCAAGCATGACGATCTGGGTGACGACAAACAACGCTTTGATTCGGTTCGCATGCATGAGAAAAACTCCTGAAGTTTGGTGGCTCTGTGGAATTTCGAGTGGGTACATCGCCACCTCGACCCGTTCGCCCTGAGCAGGGACTGAGCGTGTCGAAGGCCCGTGCGTCGAAGGGCTGGTGAGCAAAGCCACCATGCGAGCAGGGCATCGACAGGCTGAGCCCGAACGGGGTTGGAGTATTTGCCCACTCGAAACTCAACAGAGGCAGTTTGGTTAAAGGAACGAGGTAAGCGACGCCTGCTCATGCCTGTGCTTCCCGATGCCCTCGCCCAGGCCCCCACCAGACGGCGCGCTGCTGGGCGCCTGCGATGTTCACGCCGCCGCTCCCGTTGCAATCGTTTGGGCGTTTGTTGACTCGGCGACCGGCGACCCGGCCCGTTTGATGCCAGTCAGCTTGGTGCGCTTGAGCATCAGCGCATTCATGGCCACCACCAACGAGCTGCCCGACATGGACAGCGCCGCGACCTCTGGTGACAGCGTGAAGGGGTAGAACACGCCCGCGGCCAGTGGAAACGCGATCACGTTATAGCCGACGGCCCACCACAGGTTCTGGTGCATCTTGCGCAGCGTGGCGCGCGACAGCTCGATGGCACCCACCACGTCGTAGGGGTCGCTCTTCATCCGCACGACCTGCGCGCTTTCCATCGCCACGTCGGTGCCGGCACCGATGGCAAACCCCACATCGGCCTGCGTCAGGGCCGGGGCATCGTTGATGCCGTCGCCCACCATGCCGACCTTGTTGCCCTGGTCCTGCAGCTCTTTGATCTTGGCGGCCTTCTGCCCGGGAAGCACCTCGGCCAGCACGATGTCGATGCCCAGCTCCTTGCCGATGCGCTCGGCCGTGGCCTGGTTGTCGCCGGTCATCATCGCGACCTTGACGCCGCGCTCTTGCAGCTTGGCGATGGTCGCTTTCGAAGTGGGGCGCACCGCGTCCGCAATGGCGATCAGCCCGATCAGCTGGCCGGCCCGAGCCACATGAACCACGGTGCGGCCACCGCCTTCGAGCCGGGTGGCGTCGGCCGCCAGGGCCGCCATGGATGCAGCGGACACGGCTTCGGCCTGCATCAGCTTGCGGTTGCCCAGCAACACGGCATCGGCGCCGATGGTGGCGCGTGCGCCCCGCCCATCAATGTTGGCGAAGCCCGTGGCAACTTCGACGGCGGTGCTACCCGCTCGCTTGAGAATCGCCAGCGCCAGAGGGTGTTCGGAGAACTTCTCGACCCCTGCCGCCACGGCGATGAGCTGGGCCTCGGTGACCCCGGGTGCCATGACGACCTCGACCACATCGGGCTGGCCGACGGTGAGCGTGCCGGTCTTGTCAAAGACGACGACGGTCAGCTTGGTGGCGTTTTCCAACGCCGCCGCGTTCTTGAACAAGATGCCGT
>JBBRFR010000366.1:0-4074 GCA_038241485.1 Burkholderiales bacterium | reverse complement strand
CCACGCGACTTGCCTTGCACAAAGCGCTTGTCGAAGGTCTGCTCCAACGGGTTGGGAATCTTGCTCGGGTCGAACTCGAGGTCTTCGTCGTCGCGGTCGACATCGTCGCGCGCCGGCTCACGTGCCTGCGCCGGCACCGAGTTCGGCCCACCGGCCGGGCGCGGGCCCTGGCGCGGGCCGCGGTCGTTGCGCTGGTTGGGCCCGCGGTCGTTGCGCTGATTGCTGCGCGGGTTGTTGCCACCACGATCGTTGTTGTTGCGTTCGTTGTTGCCACGATCGTCATTGGGGCGAGGCTCTCCACCGCCGCTGGCCAAACGGCGGATGGTGCGCACGTCGTTGTCGTCGAGGTCGACCCACACGCCGCGTTTGAGGCCTCGCGGCAGCACCACGGTGCCGTAGCGAATGCGGATCAGGCGGCTGACTGTCAGCCCCACTTCGTCAAAGAGCTTGCGCACTTCGCGGTTGCGGCCTTCGGTGATCACCACGCGGTACCAATGGTTGGCGCCTTCTCCACCACCGTCTTCAATCGACTTGAAGCTGGCCTTCTGGCCCTCGACGTCGACCCCGGCCAGCAGCTCGGCCTTGTCGCCCTCGGTCAGCTTGCCCAGCACTCGCACGGCGTACTCGCGCTCGACGCCAAAGCGCGGGTGCATCAGCTGGTTGGCAAGCTCACCGGAGGTGGTGAACAGCAGCAGGCCTTCGGTGTTGAGGTCGAGGCGCCCTACCGACTGCCACTTTCCTTGCTGCAGGCGCGGCAGGCGCCGAAAGACGGTCGGGCGGTTTTCCGGGTCATCGTGCGTGACCACCTCGCCCACCGGCTTGTGGTACGCAATGATGCGCGGCGGCGGCGGCACGATGCGCACACGCACCGGCTTGCCGTTCACCTTGATCTGGTCCCCAAAGGAGATCCGCTGACCCACATGGGCCGGCTCGTCGTTGACGGTCACGTGGCCGTCTTCGATCAGCTGCTCCATGTCGCGCCGCGAGCCGATGCCCGACTGCGCCAGCACCTTGTGCAGCTTGGGTGCATCGGGTTCGGCGGCGAGCACGCGCTTGTACTCGGCCGGCTCCTCGGTAGATTCTTCTTCGGGGGCGGGGGCTTCCACATCGAAATCACCCGACAACACCTGGGCAAACACTTCACCCGCCTGGGCTGCTGCCACTTGCACGGGTGCAACGGCAAGCTCACCGCCACCGTCGTGCGCCTCGCCGCGCTGCCGGTCTTTGCGGCCCCGGCGACGGTTGCGAGACGATCGAGGTCGGTCTTCAGCACCGGCTTCACCCTCTTGCGCATCACCACCCGCCTGTGGCTCCGCACCACCATCGCTCTCAACCGAAACCGCAGCGGACACAGGTTCGACAAACGCCAAGGGCGCCGCTGGCGGCGCCGCAAACACTTCACCCAGCGAAGGTGCGTGACCTTCGACTTCGACTTCGGCTTCGCCCGCAGCCGGCTTGGCTGCCGCCCGACGCTTGCGCGCCGGTTTGGCAGGCGCGTCTTCAGTGGCCTCAACGGCTGGCACTGCCACCGGCTCGCCCCCCGCAGGTGCTTCCGCCTTGGGCGCACGACGACGCCTCACGGGCTTGGCCTCAGCCTGCGGGGCGTCTGCGGGTGCAGCGGCAGTCAAGTCGGCCGGGGTGTCGTCGTCGGGGTGATTCATGCTTCAGGATCCATCGGAGCGGCATCGGCCGCAGGCTCGGGGTGAGAGGGGGTGTCTTCAGCCTCAGGCTGAACATCTTCAGGAGGGGTGGCCTCGGCTTGCGCCGTTTCGGCGTCAACAGGCGGCGTTTCTTCTGCAGCCTGAGCTTCGGCCTGATCAAGGGGCTCGGCATCCAGACTAAGCGCAGCCTGCGCGGGCTCCTCAAGCAACGAGGCTTGATCAGAAAGTGCTTCGCCCAGCGCGGCGATACCGGGCGCTGAGCCGTCAATCATGGGCAGCTGCTCCAGGCTTGCCAGACCGAGGTCATCGAGGAACTGCTTGGTGGTGGCAAACAGCGCCGGGCGGCCGGGTGCTTCGCGGTAACCGATGGCTTCGATCCAACCGCGGTCTTCGAGCTGCTTGACGATTTGGCTGCTGACGGTGACGCCGCGGATGTCTTCTACATCACCGCGCGTCACCGGCTGGCGGTAGGCCATGATGGCCAGGGTTTCCATCACCGCACGCGAATACTTGGGTGGCTTCTCGGGGTTGAGTCGGTCGAGGTAGTCGCGCATCTCGGGGCGGCTTTGAAAGCGCCAACCGGTCGAAAGGGCCACCAGTTCAACGCCGCGGTCTTCCCAGTCGCGCATCAGCTCATCGAGCAGGGCGCGCAGGCTGTCTGGGGCCAATTCGTCGGCAAATAGTGTGCGCATGTCCCTCAGTGGCAGGGGCTGGTGTGCACAGATGAGCGCGGTCTCGAGGACGCGCTTTGCATCCTGTGTGTTCATGGACTTCGTCTACATCCTCAGTCGGGAGGGCCAGAGGGCTCTCTGGGATCAGGTTCTTTCACAGCGGCTTTTCGCACGGACGAACCGGCTGGCGGCGAATCCACATCAATGGCTGCTGAGTGGGTGACCTCAAGGTTCGATGCGTTCTCCGCGGCGAACCACTCGTCGCGCCTCATTCGGCGCGCTCACTTCCGTTGGTGGGCGCAATGCGCAGCGTCTAACGCTCGTACACCAGGAAAGGGGTTGAGCGGCATTGTATAGCCCTTGTTCAGGGGCTGCCATGCCGCGTATCCACCTGTTGCCAAGCCAACGCCAGATCGCTTGGGGGCGCGGCGTCAAACCACAGCATCTCGCCCGTCTGCGGGTGGACCAGGCCCAAGCGGGCCGCATGCAGCGCCTGACGTTGCAGCCCCAAGGCCGCGTGGCCACCATACATCTGGTCGCCCACCAGGGGGTACCCACGCGAGGCCATGTGCACACGGATCTGATGCGTGCGCCCGGTGTGCAGCTTGCACCGGATGGCGCTCACCGGGCCGTCAGCCGTTTCGGCCACCGCGAGGCGTGTGACGTCGGTTTGTGCCGGTTTGCCACTGGCCACCACCGCCATGCGCACACGCGACTGCGGGTCGCGCGCCAGCGGCACGTCAACGCGAAACGCGGCCTGCCCCAGGTGGCCGTGCACCAGCGCCAGGTACTCGCGGTGCACCTCGCGTGCGGCAATGGCACGGGCCAGCGCCGTCACCGCAGGCAGGGTCTTGCCGACCACCATCAAGCCCGAGGTGTCTTTGTCGAGCCGGTGCACGATGCCCGCGCGCGGCAACGTGGCCGCCGTGGGGTGGTGGGCCAGCACGCCATTGAGCAAGGTGCCCGACCAGTTGCCCGCCGCAGGGTGGACCACCAGGCCCGCGGGTTTGTTGATCACCATCAGGTGTTCGTCTTCAAACACGATGGGCATGACCATGGCCTCGGCCCGGAATGCAAGGCTTTCAGGCGTAGGCACCAAGTCGACGTCAATCTGCTGGCCGGCCAAGACCTTGCGCGAGGCCGAGCTGGCGGCCACGCCGTCGACCCACACATGGCCGTGCTCGATCAGGCTTTGCAGGTAGCTGCGCGAGAACTCCTCAGCCATGGTCACCAAGGCCTTGTCGAGGCGCACGCCGTGCAACTCGCGGCTCACCACTGCCCTGCGCCGCTCGGGCACGTCGTCGTCTTCGGGCTCGGAGAGCAAGGGGTTCTCGGTCTGGGGCGGGGGTTGAACCATATAAACTTCGCTCTCTTCTTTTCTCTGGAAGCGCCGCTCCCGCGGCGCCATGAAGCTCATGAATCGCAATCGCTCGCTAGGCCGCGCCTGGAGCTTGGCAGTGTTGGCCGTCGTACTGGCCGCTTGCAACACCACGCCGAAAGACGAAACCGCCGGCATGAGCGTGGAGAAATTGTATTCAGAGGCGAAGGAAGAAGCCGCCTCGGGCAGCTACGAGCGCGCCGCCAAGCTGTACGAGCGCCTGGAAGGCCGCGCCGCCGGCACCCTGCTGTCGCAACAAGCCCAGCTGGAGCGGGCCTACATCAACTTCCGCACCGGCGAGAAGGCTCAGGCCCTGGCCATCGTCGAGCGTTTCATCAAGCTGCACCCCACGAGCCCAGCATTC
>JBBRFR010000365.1:0-4078 GCA_038241485.1 Burkholderiales bacterium | reverse complement strand
CGGTCTCCTCGCCGCGCTGTGGGCCACCTCCACCGGTATGTACGCCATCATGCAGCAGCTCAACATCACCTATGGCGTTGACGAGGGGCGCGGCTTCCTGCGGGCTCGCCTCGTGGCAATCACACTGAGCCTGCTGTTCGTGGTGCTGGTGCTGGGCGGCTTCTCGCTCATCGTTCTGGGCGGCCAAATTCAGGCGTGGCTGGGCTCGCGTTTCGGCTTGAGCGAGGCGCTGCTGGCCGTTTTCATCGTGTTTCGCTGGCTGATCATCTTGGTAGGGCTGCTGCTGGCGTTCTCCCTCATCTACTACCTCGCACCGAACGTCAAGCAGAAGTTCAAGTTCATCACGGCGGGCAACGTCGTCGGAGTCGTCATGCTGCTGGTCGCTTCGCTGGCTTTTACCTGGTACACCCAAAGCTTCGGCAACTTCGACGCCACCTACGGCAGCGTCGGCGCGGTCATTGTGCTGATGATGTGGCTCTACATCGCAGGGCTGGCCATCTTGTTTGGCTCGGAGATCAACGTGCTCATTGAACGACGCGCCGGCGGCAAGCACAACGCCGGGCATGCGGTCGGCCAACGCAAGCGCGACGCCGACACGCGATGACACCCATAGGAGCCTCACGGTGATGTGGGCTCATTCGGTGAGCTGATGAGTGGCGTAACTCAGCCGAACTCCGTTATGAACCCAACGGTGCGGGCTCAGAGCCTGCGAACAAATCCGACACACCCGCTCGGGCGCGCCGGATTCATTTCACAGGCTCTGAGCTTTCACAAAGTCTCCGCGAGCTCGGAAGCCGGCGCCGGGAGCAAGCGGTCGTACTCCCTTCTGACCACCGCGTAGCACTCACAGGAGTTCTTCTCCAGGCCCGCACGGTCCAAGACCATGATGTGACCGCCGGCATAGTTGATAAGGCCTTTTTGCTGCAGCGTCATCGCGTCCGCATCAACCTCGGCAATGGGTACGCCGAGCATGTTCGAGATGAGCTGCTTCGTCATCACCAGCTCCGGGCCGTCTAGGCGGTCAATGCTCAGCAGCAGCCAACGGCACAGCTGCTGTGCCACTGAATGATGTTTGTTGCACGCCGCCGTCTGAACCATCTGTGTGATAAGGGCCTGCGTGAAGCGCAGGAGCAGGTGGAGAACGGGCGCCCCATCGAGTTCCAGCTTGAGCGTGGCGGTGGGCAACCGATAGGCTTGCCCGGCGTTTTGCACCACGGCGCGACTGGAGGTCGAGTCTCCCCCCATAAAAAGGGCGATGCCCAGGAGCCCTTCGTTGCCGACGATTGCAATCTCGGCAGACTCTCCGTTTTTCATGACGTAGAGCATCGACACAAGGGCTGTCGTCGGGAAGTACGCGTGGCTCATCGTGCCGCCCGGTTCGTAGAGAACCTGCCCGAGCTTCAACTCAACGAGCTCAAGCTCGGGCAGCCACCGGTCAAATGCGGCCGACGGCAGCGCCGCGAGCAAGTAGTTGCGTTTGGGGTCAGACAAAACGTCCACCTCTTGAAAATTTCGATGTCGGGGATCCTGCCTGCAGATTTTCCCGGCGCGGGTTCCGCGTGTATGTGCGCCACCGCACGAAACTGGAAATGAGTGCCCTCCCGAGCAGCAGCCCCTGCTACGAGGCCCCTGTGACGAGACCCGGAGCGGGAGCAGTCGGTCGTACTCTTCTTCACGACCTCGCAGCGCGCAGCAAACGCTGGGCACGCAGCACCACGTTGTCGACCGTGAACCCAAACTCGCGCAGCAGCGCGCTGGCAGGAGCCGATGCGCCGAACCTTTCGACGCCGAGCACGTCACCGCCGTCGCCTACATAACGGTGCCAGCCCTGCACGGCCCCCAGTTCCACCGCCAGCCGCGCCGGCACGCTGGGTGGCAGCACCTCGTCGCGGTAGGCGCGCGGCTGTGCGTCGAACAAGTCCCAGCTCGGCATTGACACGCAGCGCACCGACACACCATCGGCGCACAGGCGTTCGGCGGCGCTCAGGATCAAACTCAGCTCCGAGCCGCTGGCCAGCAGGATCAGGTCGGGCGCGCCTGTCCGCGCACTCGCACTCGAACTGGCGGGGCTCAATTCCCGCACGACGTAGGCGCCCCGGCGCAAGCCTTCGGCGCTGGCATGTCGGCTGCGGTCCAGCGTGGGCAGGTCTTGCCGGGTCAGCGCGAGCAGCACCGGCCGGTCGCGGATTTCGATCGCCACCTTCCACGCCACTGCGGTCTCGTTGGCATCGGCGGGGCGAATCAACGTGAGGTTTGGCATCGCGCGCAGGCTGGCGAGCTGCTCAACCGGCTGATGCGTTGGGCCGTCTTCGCCCACCGCGATGCTGTCGTGCGTGAACACATGCACCACGTGCAATCCCATCAGCGCGGCCAGGCGAATGGCCGGCCTCATGTAGTCGGAAAAGATGAGGACGGTCGCTGCGAAGGGAAGATAGCCGCCGTGGGCCGCCAGGCCGTTGACGATGGCGCCCATCGCATGCTCGCGCACGCCGAAGTGCAGGTTGCGGCCGGCCCGGCTCCAGCCACCGCCCTCGCCGCCTTGCGCGTCTTCGCCCGCCTGCAACGGCGGGTGGTAGGTGCCCTGCCCCTTCAGCGCCGTGTGGGTCGACGGGTCGAGGTCGGCCGAGCCGCCGAACAAAGCGGGCAGTCGGGCCGCCATGGCATTCATCACTTGCCCACCGGCCACGCGGGTGGCCATGCCCTTCTCGTCGGCGGCGAAAACCGGGGTCTCCGCGTCCCAGCCCGCCGGCAGGTCGCCGCGCAGGCGGCCCTGCAGTTGCGCCGACAGCTGCGGGAATGCCTCGGCGTAGCCCCGCATGCGCGACATCCACTCGGCCTCGGCCTGCTCGCCCCGTGCCAGCGCGAGGCGGAAGTGCTCGCGCGCCGCCTCGGGCACGAGGAACGGTGGATCGACCGGCCAGCCCAGCGCCTGCTTGGTGCGCTTCACGCCTTCGACACCCAGCGGCGAGCCATGGGCCTTGAAGCTGTCTTGTTCCGGCGAGCCAAAGCCGATGTGCGTGCGCACGAGGATCAGCGACGGTCGCGTGGCCTCGGCGCGTGCCGCGTCGAGAGCCGCATTCACCGCGTCCAGATCGTTACCGTCGTCGACGACCAGCGTCTGCCAGCCATAGGCCTGGAAGCGCAGTGCGCAGTCTTCGCTGAAGGTGATGTCGGTGCCCGCCGAGAGCGTGACGCGGTTGTCGTCGTACAGGCACACGAGCTTGCCGAGTTGCAGGTGACCGGCCAGCGACGCGGCTTCGGCGGCCATGCCTTCCATCAGGTCACCGTCGCTGACGAGGGCCCAGGTGCGGTGGTCGACCGGCGTGTGGCCGTCGCGGTTATAGCGGGCCGCCAGGTGGGCTTCGGCGATGGCCATGCCAACGGCATTCGCCATGCCCTGGCCCAGCGGGCCGGTGGTGATCTCGACGCCCGGCGTGTGGCCGCGCTCCGGGTGGCCGGGCGCTTTGCTGCCCCATTGCCGGAACTGCTTTAAGTCGTCCAGAGACAGGTCGTAGCCCGTCACGTGCAGCAGGCTGTAGAGCAGCGCGGAGCCATGCCCGGCCGAAAGCACGAAACGGTCGCGATCCGGCCAATTCGGGTGCGCCGGGTGGTGCTTGAGGTGCCCGGTCCACAAGGCGTAGGCCATCGCGGCCGCGCCCAGGGGCAAGCCGGGGTGGCCGCTGCCCGCCTGCTGCACCATGTCCACCGACAGGAAACGCAGCGTGTTGATGCACTGGAGATCAAGCGCGTTGGTCATGTGGTTCTGCCTCTCACACTCTCAGGCCGCCACGTCCATCGCGGCGGTGTACTCGCCGCGGCGCGCGGCGCGGTTGCAGGCGACGCGGTGCCGCAGCGCGCGCTGCGCCTGCTCTGCGTTGCCGGGCTCGCCGCGCCAGATGTCGAGTGCCGGCTGCTGGATCGCGCGCGAGAACGAAAACGTCAGCGCCCACGGCAGGCGATTCTTGAAGCGCCGGTTCATCGCGTCCAGCCGGGCGGAAGCCAGCTCGGCACTCTGTCCACCCGACAGAAACGCGATGCCCGGCACCGCCGCCGGCACGGCGCGCAGCAGGCATGTCAC
>JBBRFR010000364.1:0-4083 GCA_038241485.1 Burkholderiales bacterium | reverse complement strand
GAAGGCCTGGTTGTAGGCCTCGGCCCCCATGAAGCCCTGCCCGGGCTGCGCCAGCTGCGCGCGCAGCAGCATGCCGAGCAGCCCGGCGATGAGGAAGAACACCACGCCCGTGACCATGAAGCGCCTGGCCACGCTGGTGTGGTTGACCACGCTCAACGCACGCCAGCCCTTGGGATTGCCCCAGACGGCTTCGAACTCGGCGTGCAACTCGGCCGGGTCACGCAGCGGGGCGGTCGCAGCAGGCTCAGTCATCGTCTCGGCCCGAAACATTCGTGGTGGAACGCGCCGCCAGCCAGGCGTCAAACTCGGCCGCCGGCATGGCGATCACCGTCATCACCATGTGAGCGTGATTCAGCCCGCAGAACTCTGCACACTGGCCGCGAAACGTGCCCGGCTGGTCGGCCTGCAGGCGCACCACACCGGTACGCCCGGGAATGGCGTCGAGCTTGCCGCCCAGGCGCGGCACCCAGAACGAATGGATCACATCGCGGCTGCCGACATGGATCTCCACCGGCCGGCCCACCGGCAGCCGCAACTCGTTGCGCAGCCGCACGCCGCTGCCCGGGTAGTGCAGCGACCACCACCACTGCTGACCGGTGACGTCGATGCGCAGCCCGGCCGGGCCAGCCGCGCCGGGCCCCGCCGGTGGCAGCGGCAACTGATGCTGCCCGGCCGATGTGCCGAACACCAACAAGGCCGTGATCACCACCACCGGCAGCACGATGCCGCCACCGACGATCCAGCGCTGTCCACGGCGGGCGGCTTCGCTGTCACTCGGCAGCGCCGCCGCCCGCCGGTTGCGCCACATGGCCAGCAGCCAGATGCAGACCACGGCGAGCAGCACCAGCGTGGCGCCGCCCAGCATCCACCACCACACGGCGGCGATGGCCTGCGCAGACGGCCCGACCGGGTCGAGCATCGACTGCGGGCCCGCGCAGCCCGACAAGCCAGCCGCCACAAAAACGGGCCGACACGAACGGGCCGCAAGCCTGACAATGTGTCGATGAGCACCGGCACCGAACCCATCCTGAGCCGCGCGGCCATCGCCGGGCATCCGGTTCATCCGATGATGATCCACTTCCCCGTGGCCGCGCTCTTGGCGCTGGTGGGCACCGACGCCGCCTACCTGTACGGAGGCGACCCCTTTTGGGCGCGCGCCGGGCTGTGGCTGGCAGGTGTGGGCGCGCTCGGCGGCTGGGGCGCGAGCTTGGCCGGGCTGGTCGACCTTCTCAGCGTCGCGCAGATCAGGCGCCTGGTCACCGCCTGGGGCCACGCGCTGATGGCCGTGATGATGTTGTCGCTGGCCACGCTGAACTGGCGGCTGCGCCTGGGCGACGACCCCGGGCAGTACGTGATGCCCTGGGGGCTGGGCATGAGCCTGCTCACGGCCGGCTTCATTTCCTTGGCCGCGTACCTGGGTGGCCGCCTGGTGTATGAAAACGCGGTCGGCGTTCACACCGACGGCTGAACCGGTGCGCTCACGCGGCCCGGCAGGGCCCATGTTGTCGAGTGGTACCGCCGTCTTCATGCCGGCTTGCGCAGCACCAGCCAGGCAATGCCCAGCAGACACGACACCGTCAAGACCAAAACCAGGTGGCAGGCCAGGCGCACTCCGCCGTGCTGCCCCCGCTCGGTGCGCAGCACCAGCACCCCACAGACACCGTGGCCCAGCACGAGCAGCCCGACGCCGGCAAGCTTGAACATCAGCCAAGGTGCGAGCAGCCCTTGAGAGACGAAGATCAGCGTGCCCGACACGATGGCCAACAGCGCTGCCGGCGTGGCCAGGCCGACGAAGACACGGCGTGGCAGCAACGGCCCCCGTGGCTGCACGTCGCCCGCGGCGGACGGTGCTGGTGTGGCGACGGCAGCAATCAGTGCCGGCAGGTACAACAAGGCGCCGCACCAAACGATGACGGCACCCATATGCAGCAGCTTGAGCCAGGGCACGGGTCAGCCCGGCGTTGCAGCCGGGGCCGCACAAGCGTGCCGCGATTCGCGGGGGGCCTTGCTCCGCGCGGGCATCCCGCGGGCCAGGAAGCGTGTGCGGTCGGCAGAGTTGCAGAACTCCTGAGTGCGGGTCATCCGGTGCTTCTTCCTCGTTGGAGCCTCTGTGCGTGGGCCGAGTGTCGCCCCCCCGCGCTCTGTGCGCGCCGGCAGGCTCGCCGTTGCCGGCCGCGCACGGCCCTGCAGTTTCATACCTTCGCCGTCGTGGTGCGCGGCCGTCCTCGGCCAGCGCCTTGCCTCGAACCGCCTTTCGCCCTGGAGCCTGACGGCGCGGGCAATGTGCGTCTGTTCGGTAGCGCACCTTGGCGCGCGCGAGCCCGAGGGCGTCAACAGGCGCGATGCCCGCGGTCGGTGCGCCGCTGCACAACACTGGCCTCACAAACCCCGCCCCCCCCGAGGCCCCAGGCGTTTCATGCTCCCGTTTCCTGTTCCAATCGGGGCGCTGTGGTGGCGCTGAAGGCCTGGTGCACGAGGGTTGCCGCACCCCGAACCTCTTCCGACAACACCCACCATGCCCACCCTCGACGACCCCCTGCACGACCGTGAAGTCGGCGCGCGCGACAGCACGCTCGACACCACCCGCATTGACGACACGCGCATCGGCGCCGTACGCCCGCTCATCACCCCCGCGTTGTTGCAAGAGCGTGTGCCGGTGCGCGACAACACGCTTGCGTTGGTCGAGAGCAGCCGCCAGGCCATCGCTCGCGTGCTGCATGGCCAAGACGATCGGCTGATCGTGGTCGTGGGCCCCTGCTCCATCCACGACCACGACCAGGCGCTCGACTACGGCCGGCACCTGAAAGCCGTGGCCGACGAGTTGCAGGGCGATTTGTTGATCGTGATGCGCGCTTACTTCGAGAAGCCGCGCACCACGGTGGGCTGGAAGGGCTACATCAACGATCCACACCTCGACGGCAGCTTCGCCATCAACGAAGGGCTGGAGCGCGCGCGCCGCCTGCTGCTGGAGCTGACCACGCTGGGCCTGCCCACCGGCACCGAGTTTCTTGACCTGTTGAGCCCGCAGTACATCGCCGACCTCATCGCCTGGGGCGCCATCGGCGCGCGCACCACCGAGAGCCAGAGCCACCGCCAACTCGCCTCGGGTTTGAGCTGCCCGGTGGGTTTCAAGAACGGCACCGACGGCAGCATCAAGGTGGCCGCCGACGCCGTGCTCGCCGCACAAGCGCCGCACGCCTTCATGGGCATGACCAAGATGGGCGTGGCCGCGATCTTCGAGACCCGCGGCAACGACGACTGCCACGTGATCCTGCGCGGCGGCAAAGAGCCCAACTACAGCGCCGCCCACGTGGCCGCGAGCTGCGACGCACTGCGCGCCGCCGGCCTGCGCGAGCAAGTGATGATCGACGTGTCACACGGCAACAGCAGCAAGCAGCACCAGCGACAGGTGAACGTGGCCCACGACGTGGCCGCGCAGATTGCGGCCGGCGAGCGCCGCATCACCGGCGTGATGATCGAAAGCCACCTCGAAGAAGGTCGGCAAGACCTGACTTCGGGTGTGCCGCTGAAGCATGGCGTGTCGATCACCGATGCGTGCATCAGCTTTGCGCAGACGGTGCCGGTGTTGCAGGCGCTGGCGCAGGCGGTGCGTGAGCGGCGCGGCCGGGCCAGCTGATCCGCATCAGCCCCCAAAGGACCACCGCACGTGCAAGAACTGCCCAGCTTCATCACCCACTCCCCCGCCGCAACGCTGTTGCTCGCCGCCATGGTGATCGCCAGCCTCATCGGCCTGTACGTGGCACCGGGCTGGCTGGATCGCAACCTGTTGCGGCCCCACTGGTTGCTGCCGCGCCGCCAGTACCCCACGCTGATCACCAGCGCGTTTCTTCACGCCGACCTGCCGCACCTGCTCTTCAACGCCTTCACGTTCTGGGCGTTCGGCTTTTCGCTGGAGCGTGCGATGGGCACGGCGAGCTTCGTGGCGCTGTACTTCTTCGGCTTGCTGGTGAGTGACCTGGGCACCTACTTCCGGCACCGTGACAACCCGGCCTACCAATGCTTGGGCGCGTCGGGCGCCATCCTCGCGGTGCTGTTCGCCTCGATCCTCTACTTTCCGTCGGC